>JAEZSJ010000408.1 GCA_023443985.1 Verrucomicrobiota bacterium
CTCCGGCGCCGCCGCCTCGCCCGGGGCGACATGCACGCCGGCCGGATCGGCCGGCAGCCATCTCGCCAACACCGCCCCCAACTCGACAGGCTCCACGGGCTTCGTAACCACGTCGTTCATACCGGCCGCGAGGCATTCCTCGTGGTCGCGGGCCAACGCATGGGCGGTCATCGCGATCACGGGGATCGCATGGTCGAGAACCGGCGAGTCCGGGGCGCGGATCAGTCTGGTCGCGGCAAGACCGTCCAGCACCGGCATCTGCACATCCATCAGCACCACGTCATAGGGCACGGACGTGAGCTGGTCGACCGCCTCGCGGCCGTTGGCCACCGCATCCACGCTCGCGCCCATCTTCCGGAGGATGCCCGCGGCAACGAGCTGGTTGGTGACGTTGTCATCGACCAGCAGCAACCGCGCGTGGCGGGGCAGTCGGGGGAAGGCCGGCCGGCGCGGGGCCGCCCCGGCTGGGGCCGCGTGGCCGGTCACCACCGACGACAAGGTGTCGAACAGCTCCGTATGCCGCACGGGTTTCGTGAGGCTCGCCGCGAAACCGGCGGCCTTGAGCTGGTGCGGCTCCTGCCGCATCGAGATCGAGGGCATCAGCACCAGCACCGGCGCAGGGAAACGCAGGTCGCCGCGGATCGAGGCACCCAAGGCGAAACCGTCGGTGCCGGGCATGTCCAGGTCGAGCAGCGCCAGACGGAAGGGGTCGCCGGCGGTCGCGGCCCGGGCGAGCAGGTCGAGCGCGGCGGCGGCATCCGCCGCTTCCTCCGGCCGGAGCCCCCAGGCGCCGAGCTGCACCCGCAGGATTTCGCGGTTGGTCGCGTTGTCGTCGACGATCAGCACCCGGACGCCCCGCAGGTCGGTCCGGCGCCGCAGCGGCGTCGGGGCGGTCCCCGCGCCGCGGCCGAAGCAGGCGGTGAACCAGAACTCGGAGCCCACCTCCGGCGTGCTGTGCACGCCGATCTCGCCCCCCATGAGGCCGGCCAGCTGCTTGCAGATCGCGAGCCCGAGCCCGGTGCCGCCGAACTTGCGCGTGGTCGAGGTGTCGACCTGGGAGAACTTCTCGAAGAGCAGGCCGAGCTTGTCCGCCGGGATGCCGATTCCGGTATCCTTGACCCGGACACGCAGCCGCACGGTCTGCGCCTCCTGGGCGACCAGCTCGATCCGCACGGACACCTCGCCCCGCTGGGTGAACTTGAGCGCGTTGCCGGCAAGGTTTGTGAGCACCTGCCGCAGCCGCCCGGGATCGCCGGAGAGCTGCAGCGGGACCTCGGGCGCGGGGGCACAGAGGAACTCCAGGCCCTTCTCCGCCGCCTTCACCGCCATGATCGCGGCGAAGTCGTCGAGCACCTCCCCGAGATCGAAGTCGAGCCGCTCGAGCTCCATCCGCCCGGCCTCGATCTTGGAGAAGTCGAGGATGTCGTTGATGAGCTGCAGGAGGATCTGCCCGCTGGCGCGCACCGTCTCCGCGTAGTGCCGCTGGGTGGCGTCGAGCTCGGTGTCGAGCAGCAGCCCGATCATGCCGATCACCCCGTTCATCGGGGTGCGGATCTCGTGGCTCATGTTCGCCAGGAACTCGCTCTTGGCGGCGCTGGCCTCCTCGGCCCGCCGGGTCGCCGCCGAGAGCTCGCGGTTGGCGGCGCGCACGGCCTCCTCCGCCGCCTTCCGCCGGGTCATGTCACGAGCTACCGCATACACGCGCCGTCCCACCGGTTTCGAGCGCCATTCGATCCAGGCGTAGGAGCCGTCGCGCCGCCGGTAGCGGTTCTCGAAGCTCTTCACTTCGCCATCGCCGGCGAGCACCGCCATCGCGGCCAGGGTCAGCTCGAGGTCCTCCGGATGCACGAAATCGAGGAAGCAGCGGCCCTCGAGTTCCGCCACCGGGTGGCCGAGGACCCGTTCCCATTCCGGGTTGAGCCGAAGGAAATGGCCGTCGGTGTCCGCGATGCAGAGCAGATCGAGGCTGCTGGTGAAGTACTGGTCGAGTTCGGCCTGCTTGGCCTGCAGGAGCTCCTCCGCCTGCTTGCGGGCGGTGATGTCGACCAGGACGGTGAGGAGGAACTTGCGCCCCTGGCTGTTGATCACCTCGGCCGAGAACATGCCGTGGAGGAACGAGCCGTCTTTGCGGCGCACCTTCAGCTCGAGGTCGGAGATCCGCTCCCGCCCCGCCCGGCGCGCGGCGAACTCGCGCGCCTCCGCCTCGGAGAACAGGCCCAGTTCGGAGGCGGTGCGCCCCAGCACCTCGTCCCGCGCGAAACCCAGTTCGGCGACGAAGGCGTCGTTCACATCGGTGAAACGGCGGTCCGGCAGCGCAGCGATGGCCATCAGCGCCGGGTTGTTGCGGAACAGCCGCTCGAAACGCTGCTGCGCCTCCTGCTCCGCGGTGAGGTCCTTGCTCACCCCGAAGATGCACTCCGCCCCGTTCCACCGGCCGCGCCACACCCGGGACTCCACCGCGACCGCTGTGCCGTCCTTCGCGCGCAACGACAGCGGGCAGGAGTTCCGCCCGCCGCCGAGCATCGCCGCGAGGTTGCGCTCGGCCTCGGGGCGGTCTTCGGCGGCATGCAGGTCGAGCAGGTGCATCCGGCCGAGCTCCTCGGCCGAGTAGCCGAGCCGGGTCACGACCGCCGGATTCGTGAGCTGGATGCGCCCGTCCACCGTCGTCACAAACACGAGGTCCTCGATCGTCTCGAAGAACGTGTGGAAGTTCTCCTCGCTGTCGCGCAGCGCGCTCTCGGCGCGTTGCTGCTCCGTGATGTCGGCCATGCCGCCGACCATGCGCTGCGGCTTGCCGTCGCCGTCCCGCCCGACCACGCGCCCACGGTCGAGCACCCAGCGGACCGTCCCGTCTCGATGCCGCATGCGATGCCGGCTCACGTACGGCGCGCCCGCCGCGAGCGCCGCCTGCACCGCCGCGAGCACGCGCCCGCGGTCCTCCTCGTGGATCTGCGCCACGAATTCCTCCAACGGATGCTCCAGGAACGAGTCGTCCAACCCCAGAATCTGGCACCAGCGGGCGTTGTGTTTGACACGCCCGCTCGGCACATCCCAGTCCCAGATGCCGTCGCCGGTGGCGTCCATCGCGTGCGCGAGGCGTTGCGCCAGCTCGTTGTGCGCCTCCTCCGCCCGTTTGCGCGCGGTGATGTCGCGGCTCACACCCAGCACCCCGATCAGGGCGCCATCGGGGCCCCAATACGGGGTCTTGAGGGTCTCCACAATTTTGCGTCGCCCGTCCGGATAGAGGAGCCACTCCTCGTTCTGTTGCGGCTGGCGCGCGGCGAGCATCTGTCCGTCTCGCGCCTCGAACGCGCTCGCGACCTCCGGCGGAAACAGCTCGCGATCCGTGCGCCCCACGATCGCGTCGCGCGGCCGGCCGGCGAACTCCGCAAACGGCGGATTGCAGCCCAGGTAGCGGCCATCCGTGTCCTTGAAGAAGATGATGTCCGGGATCGAATCGAGCAGCGAGTTGACCAGGCCCGTCTGCCGCCGCAGTTCGGCTTCCGTGCGCTTGAGCTCGGTGATGTCCTCCTTGATGGCGACGAAGTGCGTCGGCCGCCCGTCCGGGCCGGTGACCGGCGAGATGACGATGTGTTCGACGAAGAGTGCGCCGTTCTTCCGGCGGTTGGTGAATTCGCCCCGCCAAACCTTCCCCGCCTGGAGCGTCCGCCAGAGCTCCTCGTAATGCTCCGGCGGCGTGAGCCCCGATTTGAGCAGCCGCGGAGTCTGCCCGCGCACCTCCGCGAGCGTGTAGCCGGTCACCGCGGTGAAGCTCGGGTTCACGTATTCGATATTTCCGCTCAGATCGGTGATCACGATCGACGCGGGGCTCTGCTCGATCGCCAGGGTGAGCTTCCGGACCTCCGTCTCCGCACGCCGGCGCTCCGTGACGTCGACGAACGACACCACGCCGCCGGTGACCTGACCGTCCTCGACCTGCGGGTAGGATGCATATTCCACCGGGAAGCTGCTCCCGTCCGCGCGCCAGAAGAACTCGTCCACCACGTGCACGCCGCATCCCCGCTCGATCGCCTGGTGGATGCGGCACTCCTCCCGCGGAAGCGACCGGCCCTCCGGTGAGCTGTGGTGGATCAGGTCGTGCATGTTCCGCCCGAGCAGGGCCTCCTGGTCGCGATAACCGAGCAGCCGCACGCATGCCGGGTTCGCAAAGGTGCAGCGTCCGTCGCGATCGATCCCATAGATCGCCTCCCCGACCGAGTTGAGCAACAGGCGCACCTGGGACTCGCTGTGCCTCAGCGCCGCCACCGCCCGTTTCCTCTCCGTGATGTCAACGATGATCGCGTGCAGCAACGGCCTCTGGCCGAAACGAACCCGGCTGCTGGATACTTCGACCTCCCGCACCGTGCCGTCGGCCAGCCGATGCCGGGACTCGAAGCTGCTGCCTCGATCCACCGGGACGCACGCCATCGCCCTTTGCACGAAATCGAGGGGCATCGCACTCAGGTCGGTGATCCGCATCTTGCGGAGCCGTTCCGCCGGATGGCCGTAGAAGGCCGCGGCGGCGTGGTTGGCCTCGATCACCGCGCCTCCGTCCGGATCGATCAGGAGCATCACCGTGGTGTTCTCGCTGAACTGGCGGCGGTAGGAGTCCTCGCTCTCCCGCAGTTCCTCGGTGAGTTCCCGAGCGATACGCTGCGCCTCGGCCCGGGTGCCGAGCAGACTGCGGAACAAGGCGAACAGAAGCACGCTGATCGCCGTGCCGCCGAGCGCCACTGCGCCGGCGGTCCGGTACGTCCCCACGACCGGGCCGCGGAGCTGGGTGAAGCGCAGCGACCAGCGCCGCCCGCCGAAGTCGATCGGCACCAGCCTGGTCCGGCCGTTCTTCCCCGCCTCCGCCAGCAGCGGCGGGTCGCTCACGTAGAGCAGCGTGTCGGGCGTCAGCTCGTCCGTGTCGAAAAGCTCGAGCACCGTGCGGTGGTCCGGCGACTGTCCATCCCAGCCGCCGAGGGTGCCGCGCATCAGGTCGGCCATCCGGTACGGGCTGTAGACCCAGCCGACCAGCTCCGCCCGGCGGCGGTCGACCGTCGCCGGCGCTCGCCCGTGACGATAGACGGGCGCATACATCAACGCGCCGGGTTGCACATCGCTGCCGGTCTCCTGCACCAGCACCACCCGCCCGGTGAGCGCAGCCACGTTCTCGTCGCAAGCTCGCTGCATCGCCCGGCGGCGGATCGGATCGGAGAACATGTCGAAGCCGAACGCCCGCAGGTTCCGCCCCGCGAAGGGCTCGAGGTAGACGATGGCCGAATACGCCTCGCGGTCGCCGACGGGCGTCACGCGATAGTCGGGAAATCCGTCTGCGCGCACCGCCTGCTCGTGCTCCGCGAGCTCCGCGGGGGCGATCCACCGCGCGAAGCCCACGCCTTGCACGCCGGGAAGACCGGCCTCGAGCGACAGTCCCGCGGTGAACTCGCGCCACTGCTCGCGGCTCACGTCCCCGGTGGCGCGGAACAGGGCGACCCCGCTGTCCAGGAGGCGCGAACACGCCTCGAGCCGCGACTGGATGTTCAACCGGATCTCGTTGGCCGCAAACTCGAGGTCGCGCCGGTCATCCTCATCGTGTTTGCGCTGCACCCCGACCGTCGCGAGCGCCGTCAACACCAGCCCCAATGCAAGCAGCACCCATGCGACCCAGTGCCCCGTCGTGCGGGGCGCCTCCGCTTCGGCTCCGGTCGATGACGTGCCGGCCTTCATCACGGGAACTCGCCCCCGCCACCGACGACGGTCATCGGACTCCCGGCACGTGGCCAAACAGGAGCGACGGGATCCGCAACGCGCGGGGTGGTGGCAAGCAGGACAGGTGGTGGCATGATGACCTCGGGCCGCCGCACGGGCCTTCCGGAAGGATGCGCGGCGTTCAGGGCGCGGGGCGCCCTCACGGTCTATCGGCCACATTCCCCTCCGCTTGACCCCGCCGCAGCCGCCCGCGCCATGCGCCGCCGCCCACGGCAGGCCCGGCTATCGGTCCCGTCGGCTCGCCCCCCGCGCCACCGTGCCGCGCGTGGCCCTGGCGGTGAGAGCGACCGCGTCGTGCAAGGGCAGTGCGTTCACCGCCTCGTCGAACGGCTCCGCCGTGACCGGGCCGTCGTAGCCGAGGTCGGCGAGCGCATGGATGAACCCGTCCAGGTCGAGCACCCCGGTGGTGCCGGGCAGCTTGCGGCTGGCGTCCTGTAGCTCGCCGCGGGCGAGGCCCAGCGGGGCGTCGTTCACATGAACATGCACCACCTGCTCCACTTGGAGCGCGGCGATCTCCGCGAGCGTTCCACCGGCACAATGCCAATGCCAGCTGTCGAGCAGCACCCCACAGTTGCCTCCGATCGCGCGGCCCAGTTCGAGCGCGCCGGCCAGGGTGTGGACGAATGGGTACTTGTAGGCCCGCCGTGCCGTCTCCGACCCGACAAACTCCAGCCCCAGTCGGATGCCGTGGTCGGCCAACAGCCGCGCGACGGGCCGGAGCCGCGCCACATGGTGCTCGAAGTTGACGGCGTACCCCCGGGCATCGTCGCCGGGGACGATCCCCATGACGGCACGTCGTGCGCCCACCGACGCCGCGCTTCCGAGCAGCGGTGGCAGCGCCTTCAGTCGCGCCTGCCACTCGGACTCGTCCACCGAGCAGGGTGCAAACGGCAGGCACCACGCGCCGACGCGCAGGCCCCGACCGAGAAAGGCCTCGCGCACGCGCTGCGGCCCCTGTTGCGCCACCGCCGCATGCAGCGACTCGATCGCCGGATCAAATCCGCCGAAGCCGTGGCGCTCCGCCAACGCGAGCCCCTCCTCGAGCGACACCGCGAGGCCCAGGTGGGCGGGATTGAAGGAAGCGAACATGGCGACGGAGGGACGGCGCGCGCAACATGCCGCCCGCCCCGCCCGCGTCAATGACCCCCGCCGTGATTGCCGGAGCTCCCCGACGGCCCGCTCCGGCGGTTCCCTACTCGCCTTCGCCGCCCAGTGGCGGTCCGCGGGCGACGCACCCGCGTCGCGCCACCCGGAACCGACGGCCGGTGCGGGCCGGCCGGCCTCAGCCCTTCAGGCTGCCCTTGGTGCTGGGCACCTTGCCCGCGTGGCGCGGGTCGATCTGGCAGCACACGTCGAGCGCGCGGCCGAGCCCCTTGAAGAGCGCCTCGGCGATGTGGTGCGGCTCCTCGCCGTACTCGATCGCGGCATGGACGTTCGCCCCGATCGCGTTGGTGAACGACCGGAAGAACTCCTTCACCAGGATGAGATTGAAGTCGCGAACAAACGGATGCGCACACTCGGCCTTGTACACGAGCACCGCGCGACCGCTCAGGTCGACGACGACCCGCGCGAGCGTCTCGTCCATCGGCAGCAGGAAGAAACCGTAGCGGCGGATGCCGGCCTTGTCCCCCAGCGCCTCCGCGAACGCCTGCCCGAGCACGATGCCGACATCCTCCACCGTGTGGTGGTAGTCGACCTCGATGTCGCCCTTCGCCCGGACCTGCAGGTCGAACGACCCGTGCCGCGCAAACAGCGTGAGCATGTGGTCGAAGAACGGGATCCCGGTCTCGATCGTCGACTCGCCCGTACCGTCGATCGTGAGCGTCAGCTCGATGTCGGTTTCGCGGGTGCGGCGCTGGACGGTGGCGGTGCGTTTTTGAGCCATGTGTCGATGGTGTGGAGGAGCGTGTTCATCTCCTCGTCGGTGCCGATGCTGATTCGCGCGAAATTCGCGGTCAAGGGATGACTCGGGAAGCAGCGCACGAGGACCTTGTTGGCACAGAGGAAGGCGTAGAACGCCTTCGCCACCTCGGGACCCGCCCGGCCGGCGGCGTCGCGCGGCTCGGCGAAGACGAAATTGGTCTGCGACGGATAGACGAACCAGCCGAGCCGCGCGGTGAGCTCGCGGCGGAAACGGTCGCGCGTGGCGCGGATCCTCGCCACCAGGCCGTCGTAATACGCCACATCCTCGAAGGCGGCGAGCGCGGCCGTCTGCGCGAGGCGGGAGACGTTGTAGCTGTCGCGCACGCGGTCGAGCAGGTCGATCACCTCAGGATGCGCGAGCGCGTAGCCGATGCGCTGGCCGGCGAGGCAGTAGACCTTCGAGAACGAGCGAGTGACACAAAGATTTGGGTACTCACGTACCCAGCCCGCGATGTTCGTGTCGGCGAAGGGGGCGTAGGTCTCGTCGGCCACCACGAGCCCGCGGAAGCCCTTGATCACCGCGCGCAGATCGGCCTCGGGGAAGCCGACCCCCGTCGGCGCGTTCGGCGTCGTCAGGAACAGGATCGGCGCCTCGGACCGCTCGATGGCGTCCACCGGCAGCCGCATCTCGCGGGTGAAGGCGACCTCCTGCACCGGCGCGCCCTCGAGACCGATGAGCACCGGATAGAGCGAGTAGCTCGGCACCGTCCACGCACCGGCGACCTCGGGGCCGCAGAACACGCGCACGAGCAGGTTGAGGATGTCGTCGCCACCGTTGCCGATGCAGACCTGCGCCGGATCGAGCCCGTGCCGCTGCGCCACCGCCGCGCGCAGCGGCGCGCTGGTGGGGTTCGGGTAGAGCCGGAGCGAAGCACCGTCGGCGCCGATCTCACGGCGCAGCGCCTCGACCACGCGCGGGCTCGGCGGGTAGGCGTTCTCGTTGGTGTTGAGCTTGATCCAGCCCGGCTCCTGCGGCTGCAGGCCCGGCACGTAGGCATGTAGCGCACGGATGTGCGCCCGGGCACGTTGGACGATGGGATTGGCGGACATGTTCGCTCGCCGAGGAGAACGGCACATTCCGCCCCGGGCAACGGGCAAGTGCGGCCGGAGCCCGCTCTTGCTCCAGTCACCTCTCCCGCTCCTACTCAGATGGCCATCGCCGTCATGGATTTCGCCACGCAGCTCCAACAACTCCGCCACGACGCCGAGCAGGCGCTCGACCGTTTCGTGCCCGCCGCACAGACGCGGCCCGCTCGGCTCCACTCGGCCATGCGCTACAGCCTCGAGGCGGGCGGCAAACGGGTCCGCCCCGTGCTCGTGCTCGCCGCGGCCGACCTCTTCGGCCGCCGCGCCGACGCCGCCGCGGCCGCCGCCGCCATCGAGTGCGTGCACACCTATTCGCTGATCCACGACGATCTGCCCGCGCTCGACAACGACGACTTGCGCCGCGGACGCCCGACCTGCCACAAGGCCTTCGACGAACCCACCGCCATCCTCGCCGGCGACGCGCTGCTCACCCACGCCTTCGCCCTGCTCGCCTCGCACTACGCCGACCGCCCCACCCTCGCCGCCGCGCTCGTGCGCGAACTCGGCCGGGCCGCCGGCAGCACCGAACTCATCGGCGGCCAGATGGAGGACATCGAGGCGGAGAAAAACCCCGCCACGCGGGACCAGGTCGAGTTCATCCACAACGGCAAGACCGCCGCGATGATCGCCTGCAGCCTCGC
>JAEZSJ010000056.1 GCA_023443985.1 Verrucomicrobiota bacterium
CGGTGGCGTCGTAGGTCTCGAGCGGCGAGAGGCAGTTGTCGCAGGCGCCGCAGTCGCAGGCTTGGAAGGGCTCGCCGAAATAACCCATCAGCTCGACGCGGCGGCACGAAGTGGCGTCGGCGTAGGCGCGCATCTGGCGGAGCTGCCGGCGGGCGCGGGCGGCTTCGTCGGCGTCGGTGATCTCGTCGATGAAGTGGCGTTGCTTGGCGGCGTCGCCGGCGGAGTAGAGCAGCAGGCACTCGGCGGGGAGGCCGTCGCGGCCGGCGCGACCGGTTTCCTGGTAGTAGCCCTCGACGTTCTTGGGGAGGTCGTAGTGGACGACGAAGCGGACGTTGGGCTTGTTGATGCCCATGCCGAAGGCGATGGTGGCGCAGATGATCTGCACCTCGTCGCGGAGGAAGGCCTCCTGGTTGCGCGAGCGTTCCTCGGCATCGAGGCCGGCGTGGTAGGCGCGGGCGGCGTAGCCGCGGCCGGCGAGGGAATCGGCGACCTTCTCGGTCTGTTTGCGGCTGGCGCAGTAGACGATCCCGGCGTCGCGCGGGCGTTCTTTCAGGAAGGCGAGGAGTTGTTTGATCGGCTCGTCCTTCGCCTCGACGCGGTAGGTAAGGTTCGGGCGGTTGAACGAGGCGACGAAGATCGCCGGGTCGCGCAGGGCGAGGTGGCGCACGATGTCGTCGCGCACGCGCGGGGTGGCGGTGGCCGTGAGCGCCATCGCGGGGACGGTCGGGAGCTGGGCGCGGAGGGCGGCGAGTTGGCGGTACTCGGGGCGGAAATCGTGGCCCCATTCGGAGATGCAGTGCGCCTCGTCGACGGCGAGCAGTTGCACGGGCCACTCCTTCAGGCGGTCGCTGAAGCCGTCGAGCGCGAGCCGCTCGGGCGAGACGTAGAGCAGGCGGTATTCGCCGGCGTAGAGGCCGCGGTAACGGCGCTTCGCCTCCTCGGCGCCGAGGGTGGAGTTGAGGAACGTGGCGGCGACCCCGGCGGCGCTGAGCTGGTCGACCTGATCCTTCATCAGCGCGATCAGCGGGGAGACGACGATGGTCGGGCCCGGCGCGGGGCGGGCGAGCGCGGGGAGCTGGAAACAGAGGGATTTGCCCGCGCCGGTGGGAAGCACGGCCAACGAGTCGCGGTCGGCGAGGGCGGTGCCGATGATCTCGCGTTGGAGCGGCCGGAACCGGTCGTAGCCGAAGACCTGCTTGAGCAGGTGGGCGAGGTCATCGGTGGCGGGCGGTTGGGCGGCGGTCTCGGGCACGGGGAGCGGAAGGCGGAAGGAGGAAGGCGACGAATGGAGGTTCGTGGGTGGAAGGCAGATGAGCGGAGGTGCGGGTCCCGGGCGCAAGCAGGGAAGTGCCTGCGGACGCGCCGGTGCCGCAGACGCAATGATCTGTCGCGATCGGACAGGTCTTTGCGTCTTCCGGCAACGAGTTCCCAGAGCAAGGCGCCGGTTGAGGACGCAAATCCGTGTCACGGTCGGACGGGAATTTGCGTCACGTCCCCGCCGGTGCTGGTTGGGTCGTTTGGGGCGGGAAGGGCTGTCGTCGGTGGGCGGCGCGAGGCGCGAAGTTTTGGGTTGCGAGGCTGGATGGATCGCGTGCAGCGCCGGCTGCGGGACTGACGGCATGTCAGCGTCTTGGGCGGTTTTGAGGCGGAGGATTGGGCCTTGCCAACCGCCGGGAAGCCGCCGGAATTCAACGGCTTCGTCCCTATTCCTCGCCTTTGTTTCCTTCCACCATGAGCTTCACTTACAACAAGCGCACCGCCGTCGTGACCGGCGCCGGGCGTGGCATCGGCAAGGCCATCGCCGAGGCGCTCGCGCGTCGCGGGATCACGGTGGTCTGCGTGAGCAAGAGCGAGGCGACCTGCGGCGCCGTGGCCGAGGGCATCCGCGCGGCTGGCGGTTCCGCCAAGGCGGTCGCGGTCGACGTGGCCGATGGCGCGGCGGTGGCGAAGGCCTGCGAGCAGCTCCTCGCCGAGTTCCCGACGATCGACATCTTGGTGAACAACGCCGGCATCACGAAGGACGGCCTGATCCTGCGCATGAGCGACGAGGACTGGCACAGCGTGATCGAGACGAACCTCTCGAGCTGCTTCCACTGGACGAAGGGTCTTGCCCGCCCCATGACGCGCCAGCGCTGGGGGCGCATCGTGAACATCACGTCCGTGAGCGGCGTGATGGGCAACGCCGGCCAGGCCAACTACTCCGCCGCGAAGGCCGGTATGATCGGCTTCACCAAGACGATGGCCAAGGAGTTTGCCAGCCGCAGCATCACCGTGAACGCCGTCGCCCCCGGTTTCATCAAGACCGACATGACAACGGAATTCACCGGCAACGCCGATATTTCCGCCAAGATTCTCGATGCCGTACCGCTCAAGCGGTTCGGCGAAGCAACCGAAATTGCCGCCATGGTCGAGTTCCTCTGTTCCGAGGAAGCCGGCTACATCACGGGTCAGGTTTTTCCCGTTGACGGCGGCATGGCTATCTGAAACCCATCCAACAAATCCCACCAATCCCAAACGACAATGGCCGATAAAACCATCGAACAGCGCGTCAAAGAAATCATCGTTAACCAGTTGAATGTTAACGAGGAGCAGATCACGCCGAAAGCCTCCTTCTTGGACGATCTTGGCGCGGATTCCCTCGACACGGTCGAGCTCATCATGGCCTTCGAGGAGGAGTTCAAGGAAGAGCTCGGCGGCGAGATTCCCGAGGCCGAAGCCGAGAAGCTTCTCTCCGTCGGTGAGGTGATTTCCTACATCGAAGCCAAGGCCGCCGCGAAGAAGCAATAACGCTTCCCCCGGTCGATTTTTCCCATCTGAAGTCCCGACGAGACCCGTTCGGGACTTTTGCTTTCCTGCCCGCATCTATGGCATACAACCAGCCTCGGAGAAAAGTGGTGGTCACCGGCATTGGCGTCGTCACGGCGCTCGGCCAGACCGTCGATGATTTCTGGGCCAGCCTGTTGGCTGGTCGCAGCGGTATCAGCCGGGTGACGTCGTTCGATCCCACCGACTATACCTGCCAGGTCGGCGGCGAGATCCGCGATTTCGACCCGGCGAAGTACATGGACCCGAAGGAGGCCCGCCGCAACGACCGCTACACGCAGTTGGCCGTCGCTGCGGCCAAGCTCGCCGTCCAGGACGCCGCGCTTGACCACACGAAGGTCGACCGCGAACGCGCCGGCGTCATCATCGGCTCCGGCATCGGTGGCATGTCCACGTTCGAGGCCCAGGCACGGAACCTGATCGAGAAGGGCCCCCGCAAGGTCTCGCCGTTCTTCATCCCGGCGATGATCAGCAACATGGCCTCCGGCATCGTGGCCATTGAATACAACTTCGCCGGCCCCTGCTTCACCGTCATCAGCGCCTGTGCGACCTCCACCCACTCGCTGGGCGAGGCGCTGCGCACGATCCAGTACGGCGACGCCGACATCATGCTCGCCGGCGGCTCCGAGGCATCGGTCACGCCGCTCTCCTTCGCGGGCTTCTGCTCGATGAAGGCGATGTCCACCTCGTTCAACGACGCGCCGGAGAAGTCCTCGCGCCCCTTCGACGCCAACCGCGACGGCTTCGTCATGGGCGAGGGCGGCTGCATCTTCGTCCTCGAGGCCGAGGAACACGCCAAGGCCCGCGGCGCCCGGATCTACGCCGAGTTCGCCGGTTACGCCGGCACGGCCGACGCCTTCCACATCACCCAGCCCGATCCCGACGCCCGCGGCCTGTCCACCGCGATGCGCCGCGCGATCGCCGACGCCGGCGTGGAACCCGCGCAGATCAACTACATCAATGCCCACGGCACCTCCACGCCGTATAACGACAAGTTCGAGACCATCGCCATCAAGAAGATCTTCGGCGATCTCGCGAAGAGCATCCCGGTGAGCTCGACCAAGTCGATGACCGGCCACCTGCTCGGCGCCGCCGGCGCGGTCGAGGCCGCCGTCTGCGTGAAGGCGATCCAGACCGGCGAGATCCCGCCGACGATCAACTACGAGACGCCCGACCCGGAGTGCGATCTCGACTACGTGCCGAACGTCAAGCGTGCGGCCAAGGTGGACGTGGCGCTCAGCAACAACCTCGGCTTCGGCGGCCAGAACGCCTCGCTGGTGTTCAAGCGCTACTGAGCCCGGTTCGTCTCCAACCAGTCCCGCTCTGTTTCGACGGCGGCCCCGCTTCGGCGGCGCCGCCGTTTTGTTACCGGCGCCCTCCGCACCGGGCGCTCCCGTCACTCGGGCGCCGCTTCGGCGCTGGCGTTCCATTCGGCCAACCAACGTCGCACGCCGACCTCGCGCAGCCGTTCCTGGTTTGCCGGAAGACATTGGCCGTACTTGCGCCAGCTCTCCGCGAACCGCCGAAACCGCGCGCACGGGAAGCTCGGGCATTCGTGGCAGAAACGCAGTCCGCGCCGCTCCACGCAGCACACATAGATCCCTCGGCAGCGGCGTTGCCGGCAGCGCACCTCGGCGCCCTCGCAGGGATGGCGGCCACGGCGGTGGTTGGGGCATCCCCCACAGAAGATGCCGCAGGGTGGGACGAAGCCGGAATAGGGGCGGAGCATGGGGTCGCAGAGCCTCTGCCGGATCGCCGTCGTTTCGGCAAGCCCTGCCCGCGGTGGGCCGGCCGGTGGGGCGGTTGACACCTCCGGCCGCGGGCGCAGGCTCGGCCTCCCTTCCCATGAGCCAGCCCGAGGTCCCTCCACACTTCGACACCGTCGAGGACGCGATCCGCGCCGTCGCCGACGGAAGGATCGTGATCATCACCGACGACGAGAACCGCGAGAACGAGGGCGACCTCGTCATCGCGGCGAGCAAGGTGACGGTCGAAGCCGTCAACCTGATGATCCGCCACGCCGGCGGTCTCATCTGCGTGCCGACGACCGGCCCGCGCCTGAAGCGCCTCGGGCTCGAACAGATGGTCCGCGAGAACCGGGAGTCGCTGCGCACCGCGTTCACCGTCTCGGTCGACGCCGCGGAGGGAATCACCACCGGCATCAGCGCCTACGACCGCACGCGCACCATCCAGCTACTGGCCAACCCCGACACCCGCCCCGACGAACTCGTCCGCCCGGGGCACATCTTCCCCCTGCAGGCGCGGCCCGGCGGCGTGCTGGAGCGGGCGGGACACACGGAGGCTTCGGTCGACCTGGTCTCGCTCGCCGGACTCGAGCCGACGGCCGTGATCTGCGAGATCCTCAACGAGGACGGTACATGCGCGCGGCTGCCGCAATTGCTCGAGTTCAAGCGACGCCATGGTCTGGTCCTTGTCTCGATCACGCAGCTGATCGAGTACCGCCACCGGCGTGAGCCCCTGGTGGAGAAGATCGCCACACGCGATTTCGACTCGGAGTTCGGCCGTTTCCAGCTCCACGTCTTCCGCAGCAAGCTCGACCGCCGCGAGCACCTCGCCTTCACGATGGGCGGGCTCGGCGCCGAGCCCACACTCGTGCGCGTGCACGCCGAGAACGTCCTCAGCGACGTCTTCCGCGGCGCCGGCCTGACAGGCTATCACTCGCTCACCGAGGCGCTGCGCCGGATCGCGGCCGAGCGGCAGGGCGTCGTCCTCTACATGCAGCGCAGTTTCATGCTCGGCGAGGTGGCGGGAAACTCCGCCAAACCGCTGGGCCAGCCCCCGCCCATGGACCTGCGCGACTACGGCATTGGTGCCCAAATTCTGGTGGCGCTGGGGCTGCGCAAGATCCGTCTCATGTCGGGCTCGGCGGCGCGGCATGTCGTCGGCCTCGAGGGCTACGGGCTCGAGATCGTCGAGACCGTGCCGGTGTGAGGCGCGGGGAGTGTGGCGCGGTGCTCCAGCCCGCGCCGTGCGACGCGGGCCGGCCCGGGGGGCGCGATTCGCGATCCCCGGCCGCGTCGGGCTCCGGCTGGCGGCGTCCTCCGCCGGCCCGCGTTGAAGCAGGGGGCCACGTTCGCGCCACCTTTCGGATTGCCAGTGCCGGCGGAAGGCGAACCGTGAACCCCTCCCTCTTTCCACCGTTGTTTCCCACGCCATGAGTCTGCAAGCACCCACCGCCCTCGCGATCGACGCCCGCGGCCTGCGTTTCGGCATCGCCGCCGCGCGGTTCAATGCCGGCTATGTCGACGCCCTGCTCGAGCGCTGCGTGGCCGCCTTGAAGGCCGCCGGGGCCGCTGAGCCGACCGTCGTCCGCGTGCCGGGCTCCAACGAACTCCCCGTCGCCATCCAGGCGCTCGCCGACCGCCGCGAGTTCGACGCGCTCATCGCGCTCGGCGTGCTCATCCGCGGCGACACGATCCACTACGAGGTGATCGCGTACTCCGCCACGCACGGGCTGCAGGAGGTCGCGATCGCGACACGCGTCCCGGTGATCAACGGCGTGCTCACCGTCGAGAACGACGAGCAGGCGCGCGAACGGTGCCACGGTGCCACCGACCGCGGCGCCGAGTTCGCCCGCGCCGCGCTCGAGATGGCCGACCTTTTCCGGAAACTACGTCCCACCGCATGAGCAGTCCGATCCAACAACGCCGCGACGGCCGCATGGCCGCGGTCCAGTTTCTCTATTCCTGGGAGCTCAACCGCCCCGAGGATCTCGCCCACGCCCTCGAGCTGTTCTTCGCCGAGCAGGA
>JAEZSJ010000069.1 GCA_023443985.1 Verrucomicrobiota bacterium
GGGTTCACCTTGCTCGAGGAGCGTGATCTGAAGTGGCGTAAACTGTCCTTGCGCAGGCAGTGGGACCACAGTTCCACGCGCAACTGGCTGAGGAGTTGGCTGGTCGTGGCGCGCCGCGGGACCACGCGAGCGCGCCAGCGCGGAGCGGGCACGTCCGGTGGGTGGCCGTGGGTGCCATAAGCTTTGTGCGCGGCCAGGAGCAGAAGGGCGTAGGCGGCGACAGCAGCGGCGGGATGACGCCGCACGGCTTCGGGGTGACGCAGTTGCGCTTCGCTGACGCCGAGCAGGCACTTCTCGTCGCGGAGGTTCACCTCGATGTCCCAACGCCAGAGATACTGCTGGACGATCGTGGCGAGGGGTAGCTCCGGGTCGGTGCAGATCAGATAGGCCGGCTGGCGGTAAAGCAGTTTGCCGCTCCGCCGCAAGCGGTAGCCGACGGGGGCGATGACGACGATCCGCACGGGGCGATCCACGCCGGCGACGGGCGCCAGCACCGGCCCCTGGGTCTTGATCCGGAACGTGTGCTGGCGGTCCACGGCCCACGCCGTGACCTCGGTCCACGGTTGCGACTCGTCGCTGCGCAGCGCTTCGGGGTTGGGCAAAACGGTGCCGTAACGACGCGGGCGACCGTTTTGGCCGGGACAGGGCGAGCACAGCGCGTGGAGCTTGGTATCCTTGCGAATCCGCCCGATCAACACGGTGTGTGCCGGCAGGTGCCGCAAAATCGTGCGGTTGGTATAGTGGCCGTCGCCGACGAAGTGGATCGGCCGATCGGTACAGGTGCGCAACTGCTCGATGCGGCGCAACGCGACCTGGTTGAGCTTGGCCTGTTTGCAGGCCTCACGGTACTCGCTCTGTGCGGCGGCATCCGGTTGGCGCGGCCGCCGCGGCACGGGGGCTTCCTGCCAGGAGATGGGCACCAGCCGGGCGGAGCCGTCGGCAGCGGGGATGGCGGCGGAGAACTGCAGGATCCGTTGACCCCAGTGCAGATTGGTGTGGAACTTTGGTGACAAGGGATCCCGGCGCCAGCCGCAGCCGGGGATTCGCCGGCCGGTCTTGCGCGTGGCCGTGTCGTCGAGCGCCACGACCCACGGCCCCGCAGTGTGCGCCAGGGTGTGACGCTGCACGTGGGCAAACACGGCGTCGACCGGCAGCCGCTGGAGCGAGCGGTAGGCCGCGCTCCAGTCGTGTTGCTGCTGGCCGGCGGTGGTGAGCGTTCCGGTGACGGTGTGGCGTCCCAGGTTGAGCAAACCCGCCAGCCAGTGCATCCGCGCCCGCGCGTGATCCTCCTGGGACTTGAACGCGGGAGCCAACTCGGCGAAGAGCTGATCGAGCTGCACGCTTAGCGTGTCGTTTTTTTTACTGGGATCAGATCCGCGGGGACTTCCTGCCGCGTGAGGATCAGGTGGCCCTTGTCGTGGATGGTCCACTCGACGACCTCGCCTTTGGCAAACTCGAGAGCCTGCGCCAGCGGCGTGGGGAAGTTGATGTAGAACTGCGAGCTGTCCTTGCGCTCGATGCACTGAACCTTGGTCGGGTAACCCATGGCGATACTCTAGTCATATCACTAGATACCCGGCCAGCAAAAACGCCCCTCAAAAATCTAGTCGGCGCCAAACTCCAGAGGGCGTCGCAAGCGACGCCCCTACGTTCTCCGCCGCGCCTCAGCTCAGCACGCCGCCCTTGCTGGCGTTGTTCACGAGCTTGCGGTAGCGGGCAAGCCAGCCGTTGAGCTCACGCTGCACGGGCTGGAAGCCGGCACGGCGCGCCTCGAACGCAGCCTTGTCAACCAGGATGTCGATACGGCGGCCGGGGAAGTCGATGCGGAGGAGGTCGCCGTCCTGAAGCAGGCCGATCGGACCGCCCTCGGCGGCCTCGGGCGAAACATGGCCGATGCAGGCGCCGGCGGTGCCGCCGCTGAAACGACCGTCGGTGATGAGCGCGACCTTGTCGCCCAGGCCCATGCCGACGATGTAGCTCGTGGGCGAAAGCATCTCCTGCATGCCGGGTCCGCCGCGCGGGCCTTCGTTGCGGATGATGACGATGTCGCCGGCCTTCACCTTGCCGGCGAGGATGCCGGCGCAGGCGTCGTCCTGGCTCTCGAAGATCACAACCGGGCCTTCGAACACGAAGCCGGGGCCGCAGTTGGCCTTGAAGGCGTCCGAGATGCCGGCGGTCTTCACCACCGAGCCCTCGGGCGCGAGATCGCCGTAGAGGATGGAGAGGCCGCCGTCGGCCGTGTAGGCGCGGTCGGCGGAGCGGATGCAGTGCAGCGGATCGAAGCGGAACGCCGGATCGTACGGCATGAGCCCGGCGGGCTTGGCGACGGCGAAGGCCTTCGGATCGTAGTCGTGCGTGGCGCGGGCGATCGTGCCCGCGGCGTGGAGACGCGGGGCGCGCAGGAGGCAGGCGATCTGCTTCGCGCCCGTCTTCTCGTATTTCCAGATGATGAGCACGGGCGTGCCGCGGACTTCGCCCAGCTCGGCGCGGACGAGGCCGCGGAACTCGGCGAACTTCGGCTTCAGGCCGGCCTCGATCTCGGCGAAGCCGCGCCAAGTCGTCTCGGCGTCGACCTCGAGCTCGCCCTTTGCACCGAAGACGAGGCCGCAGGCCGCGGCGTCGCCGGCGTTGAAGGCGGCCGCGAAACGCCAGAGGGCGATCGTCCGGTCGTCGGCCGGGTGGAAGAGCATCGGCTTCGGGATGAGGTTGCCGTTCGCCGTGCGGGCGGCGGGGCCCATCTTGTCGGCCGGGTCGAGCACGAGGGCGGAGGAGCCGGACACGTAGGCGAGGCGCGCCTCGGGCGTGCAGGTGGGAGCGCGGAGATCCCAGGCGTCGATATTCTCGCCGAGGGTCTTGCCGGTGACGGTGACGCACTCGGTCTTGAGCGCGCCGAGGCGTTTCAGCTCGCCGAGGATGGTGTGGATGCCGCCGGCGCGGTGGATGTCCTGGATGTGGTAGTCGGAGGACGGCGACACCTTGCAGAGGCAGGGGATGCGGCGGGAGATGCCGTCGATGCGGGCGATGTCGTACTCGATGCCGGCCTCGCGCGCGACAGCGAGGGTGTGGAGCACGGTGTTGGTCGAGCCGCCCATGGCGACATCGAGGCAGAGCGCGTTGTCGAAGGCCTCGAGGGTCGCGATGTCGCGCGGCTTGAGGTCGCGTTTCACGAGCTCGACGATCTGGGCCGCGGCACGGCGGTAGAGCTGTTCGCGCTCCTTGGAGACGGCGAGGATGGTGCCGTTGCCCGGGAGGGCGAGGCCGAGCGCCTCGCACAGGCAGTTCATCGAGTTGGCGGTGAACATGCCCGAGCAGGAGCCGCAGGTCGGGCAGGCGGACTGTTCCATTTTCAGGAGCTCCTCGGCGGTGATGCTGCCGGTCTGGAGCGCACCCACGCCCTTGAAGACGGAGATGAGGTCGCTCTTCTGGTCGGCCGGGCGGAGGTGCGCGGGGAGTTCGCTGGCGGAGTCGGTGTGCGCGATGCCCGCGGCCATCGGACCACCGGAGACGAAGACGGTGGGGATGTTCACGCGCAGGGCGGCCATGAGCATGCCCGGGACGATCTTGTCGCAGTTCGGGATGCAGACCATGCCGTCAAAGCAGTGCGCGCGCAGCATGGTCTCGACGCTGTCGGCGATGAGCTCGCGCGAGGGCAACGAGTACTTCATGCCGGAATGGCCCATCGCGATTCCGTCGTCGACGCCGATGGTGTTGAAAATGAACGGCACGCCGCCCGCCTCGCGCACGAGCCGCTTCACCAGCAGGCCGATCTCGTTGAGGTGCGCGTGGCCCGGGATGCAGGCGATGTAGCTGTTGCAGATCGCGATGAACGGCTTGTCGAAATCGGCCTCGGACTCGATCACGCCGGTGGCGCGGAGGAGGCTGCGGTGCGGGGCGCGTTCAAAGCCTTTCTTGATGGTGTCGGAGCGCATGATGAATGGGACGGCGGGACGGTTGAAACGAAGGGCCAATTCGTAGGCCGTCGCGCGCGGTTTGGCCACCTTGGAAAACGGCGCGGGGTTGAGGGAGATCAAGCGGGCGAATCAGCGGATGATTTCCGGACCTTGTGACGGAGCGGATTTGATCGAGGTAGGGCGAGGCGTCCTCGCCGAGCCGCGGCTCACCCCGAGGGTTAGCCCGACCCACCGATAACAATACCACACCCAAA
>JAEZSJ010000077.1 GCA_023443985.1 Verrucomicrobiota bacterium
GACCGAGGCGCCGTTCGACGACTCCGTCTCGCCCCAAAGCCAGCCGCGCCGGAGTCCGGCCGTCGGCTCTCGCCCGACCCGCCGGCGTTCAGCTCAACGCGAAGAACGACCGCAGCCTGCGCAGGATCCCGGAGCGCACCTGCTCGGAATTCGTCGCCGCCCCCGAGGTCGCGTGCTTTGCGTTCGCCAACTGGCGTTGCGCGAGCAACTCGCTGAGTTGCTCCAGCACCGCGGGATTCGACCGCACGAACGCGCCAAACACAGCCTTGCCGATCTCAACCGCTTCGACCTCCTCCTCGGCCACCACCGTCGCCGAGCGCGGGTCTCCGGTCAGCAACGACATCTCGCCGATGCAGTCGCCGGCGCCCAGGGCCGCCACGCTCGTCGTCTGGCCCTCGCGCGCGATCCGCACATCCACCGCGCCCCGCACGAGCACAAACATCGATTCGCCCGCCGCGCCCTGCGTGAGCACATGCTCGTGCCGGGCGAACATCACCACTGGGCTGGCCTGCACGAGCGCCTCACACTGCTCGGCCGTGAGACACCCGAAGATCTTGTGCGCCCGCAGCATCGCCGCGGCCGACCGCCGCGCACCACCCACATCGGTCGCCGCCACGGCACGATGCAGCACCATCTGCGGGTAGGGGATCTCCATGCCGGCCCGCTTGAGCGCATACCAGCAATGGGTCCGCACCTCGCTCAGCAGCTTCTCGCGCAGGCAGTGGTCCTCGAACCAGAACTCGACCTCGTACACGACCGCCGCATCGGCGAACTCGTCGAGCAGGGCGTGGGGCGCCGGATCCGCCACCACGCCGGGCACCGTCGCCGCCGCCCCGGCCAGCACCCGCATGGCCTCGGCCGGCGGGATGTCGTAGTGCAGGCCGATCTTGAAACGCTCGCTGTGCACCGGCGTGGGGCGCTGGAAATTGTAGATCGTGCCCTCCAGCAGCTGATGGTTCGACACCTCGATCTGCACATCGGCCTCCGACAGCAGCCGGACCGAGCGCCACGAGATCTCGATAACCTTGGCATGGATACCGTCGAAGAGCAGCCAGTCGCCCACCTTGAACGACTTCTCGTAGTGCAGTGCCAGCCCGGCGAACAGGTTCTTGAGCTGGTCCTGCATGCCCAACCCGAGCACCAGCGCCACCACCCCCGAGCCGGCGAGCAGGCCCGGCACCTCGTGCCCGTAGACGAATTGCAGCGACGCCAGCACCGCCGCCACCACGACCAACGCCCCGGTGAGATCCGTCAGCACCCGCGGCGTGTCCACGCGCCGCCCGCCCGCGTCGTAGCGAATCCAGCACGCCCGGTTGAGCAGCGTCACGAGCGGAAACGCCGCCAGCACGATCGTCGCGGCGGTGAGGTGGGTGAGCGCCACCATGCGCCCGGGAAGGGCCTCGGGCAACAGGTGCGCAGCCACCAGGAACGCGCCCGCGCCGGCAAACACATGGTACGACCAGCGGAACGCCACCCCCCGCCACCGACGCAACAGCTGCGCAAGCGCCACCAGCGTGACGTAAACGACTACAGCCGCGAGCGCGGCCTTGAGGAAGGCTTGTTCGATCATGGGCAGGGTCGGCAACCGCCCGCACCGGCGGCGGGCTGTTCCGGATATCGTCCGGATACGCCGTCCGCCGCAAGCCTGCGGTGGCACGCTCCCCCGTAGGTCCGGTCTTCGACCGGGCGCCTCCGGCCCGCGTCCACCCACCGGCCCGTGCCCAACCAGACGCGTCGAAGACCGATCCCGCCACCACCGCCACGCGCAAACACACCGGCCGGCCCTGGTGGGGCCGGCCGGTGGAATCGGACCGAAGCAGTTCGCTTTCCAGCAGGGCCGGGCAGTCGGCCCGGTCGCCAACCGAGGGGCTCAGCCCCTGCCCTTTTTCTTCTTCGCCTCTCCGCCGGGCAGCTTCTTCAGGCGGTCGCCGGTCTTCGGGTGCGTGTTGAAGGTCTCCTTCGACTTGGCGGTGTTGGCGACGACCTTATTCAAGGCGATGCGAAGACCCTCGGGATTGAAACCTGTGGTCTTGGCCAAATCATAGCCGGTCTGATCGGCAGCGTACTCCTTATCAGAGCCATAACCTTTCGTCAGGATTCCGGTCACTGCCTTGCCAACTGATTGCTCGAGCTGCTGCGCGACACCTGAAAGGCCGGGAACCTCGTTGCCAAGCTGATCGCCACCCGTCTCCACCGCTGCGCCTACCAATACGCCTGTGCCCTGTTTTCCTCGAATGACCTGCTCCGCATGCTTGAGATCGATGTGGGCAATCTCATGGGCGAGCACACCGGCGAGTTCGTCATCGTTTTCAAGCAGCTTGTAGAGCCCTTTGGTGATGAATACGCGACCGTTGGGCGCGGAGAACGCGTTGATTGCATCAGAGTTGAGCAGGGCGAAACGCCAGTCGAGGCTGTCTCGTTTTGCATAACGCGTAAGGGCGCGGCCCACGAGGTTCACACGCTGCATCGCGACCGTGTTCTTCCATAGCCCTCCGTAGCGGGCAACGATCTCCACCGACACCGAATCGCCGATATCAATCTCCTCCTGGATGGTGAGGCCATCTGCGCTCTTGAGCGCTTGATCCCGCTTGTTGGGATCAGTGGCGATCTTCTTGAGTGTGCCCTTGGCAAGATCGCCAAGGCCAAAGCCGAACGCCATGGAAGTCACAGCTCCAAGCGCGAGAACCGAGAGTATGAAACGATGGGCTTTCATTCTTGGTATTCCCCCTTCTTGTTTTCGCGCATGTAGGAATCCACGATGGCCTGCGTGACTTTGTGGGCCTCGACTTGCGACCAATTCACGTCATCTCGCGCTTCGCCGAGATTGTGGCGCTCCGCATAAGCTTCCGCCTCGGGCGAGAGCGGCCGGGCCGCGGCGGCCGTGGTCGACGACGACGCGTCGACGGTACCGATGCCGGCGAGTTTCTCGGCGTCGGGTTTCTTCTCGGCCGTGAGGCCCACAAAAACCCAGCCGGAGGCATTCGCGCCGGTGACGTTGAGCCATGTGCCGCGCACTTCGGAGACCTTGAGCGCTTCGGCGAACCCGGCGCTGCCCGCAGCGGCGGCGAGCGGTTTCGGTTCGGCGAGCAGTTTCAGTTCGTTGC
Organism: Verrucomicrobiota bacterium; assembly: GCA_023443985.1. Classification (GTDB taxonomy): domain Bacteria; phylum Verrucomicrobiota; class Verrucomicrobiia; order Opitutales; family Opitutaceae; genus CAJCBL01. The sequence goes on from JAEZSJ010000077.1 coordinate 3,105, forward strand.
GTTTGGAGTAGACGGTGCCGCCCGCCTTCGGCTCCGCGATGGCCACTGCGGCCAATGCGCCCGTGACCGCCGCGAGGGCGAGGAGGCGCAGGGGTGTGTTGGGTTTCATTTGGAATGCAGTTCGAGAATGGGTTCCCAGTCGGCCGCGGGCGGGCTCACCACCAGTCGCGCGGCCTCCTCGGCATAACGCGTGGCAAGAAAGTCCCCGGGCCGCAACGTCGCAGCTTCGCCGAACGCGCGCTGCGCCTCGTCGAAGCGCCGCGCGCAGAATGCCGCGTAGCCCGCGCCGTACGTCGCGAGGAAACGCCGCGCCGCGGCGTCGACGTCGGCCGGCTCGCCGATCAGCTCATGCACCTCGACGGCCTGCTTCTTGCCCTTCACCTTCAGCTGCGCCACCGGCCGGGTGACAAGCGCCGTGCCCACCAGCGCCGCCGTGCGCGGACCGATCAGGATGCCGGTGTGGAACTCCTTGTTCGCGCCCTCCAACCGCGACGCGAGATTCACCGGATCGCCGAGCACGGTGTAGTTGCGTTTCTTGGTCGAGCCGACGTTGCCCACGATCACGTCGCCGGTGTTCACGCCGATGCGCATGCCCAGCCGCCGACCGTGCTCGCGCTCGATCCGCTCGTTGAGCGAGTCGAGCCGGCGCAGGCAGTCAAGCGCCGCGCGGCAGGCCGAGAGCGCGTGGTTCTCCAACGGCTCCGGGCTGCCGAACACGCCCATGATCGCGTCGCCGATGTACTTGTCGACGTAGCAGCCGTGCTGCAGCACGCCCTCCGTGAGGTCCTCCAGGACGGAGTTGATCAGCGGCACGAGCTCCTCGGCCGGCATCGATTCCGAGAGCGTCGTGAAGTTGGCCAGGTCGGCGAAGAACACCGTGAGCTCACGTTTCTCGCCGCCGAGCTTCAGCGCCTCCGGGTTCTGGACGAGCTGTTTCACCACCGCCGGGGAAACGTAGCTGCCGAACCAGCCCTGGATCTCCTTCTTCCGCGCGCGTTCGAGCAGGAAACTCTGCACCGCCGCCGCGCCGAAGCCCGCCGCCGCGCCCGCCACCGGCACCATCGGTGCAAACCACACGTTGCCCAGAAACGCCGCCGCGCTGCCGCCCAGTGCAACCGCCGCGCCGCCGCCGGCCACCAACGCCGGCCGCCAGATCCCGATGCCGGCGCGCGCCACCCAGCCGAGCAACACGAGCAGCAGCACAAACACGCCGCCCGCGGCCCACGGCCCGGTTTCTCGCAGAAAACCGCCGCCCGTGAGATTCGCATACGCGGTCCAGTGCGAAACCACGCCCGGCTCCGGCGCACCGCACGGCGTGGCGATGTAGTCGTACGTGCTCGCCGCGTTCACCCCGACGAACACCGTGCGCCCACGCACCTTCGCGAACGCCTCAAGATACCCGGCCGCGGACGGCGCCGGCTCCGCGTCAAGCGCCCGCACGAGTCCCGCCGGGTCGAGCTCCGGCACCGCATCAACCGCCCGCCGCACCATCGCTTCGCCCGCGTAAACGAATCGGGTCGCCGGGACGATCGGTACACCGCGCGCGCGCAACTGCTCCAGCCCGCCGCGCCACCGCAGTAGTCGAGGTTCCGCCTGGCCCTCGCTTGGCAGGTGCCCTGACGCCGGCTCCACCAGCGAGCGACCAGCCGCATAGCGACGAATCACCGAATCGGAATCCGGCCGTGAGTTCACGAAGCCCCAACGCAACCGCGCGTCGAACAATGTCGGATGCGTCCCGCGCAATTCTTCGGGCCAGATCACCGGCAATTGCTCCGGCTTGTCCGCAGCCGCCGGCATCGCGCCCAGTGTCAACTCCGGCAGGCCGGCCGCCAACGCCCCGAGCACCATGTCCTGCATCGGTTCCTCAGAGGCCTCGAGGAAGATCAGGTCCGCCACGATCGCCTTCGCTCCGGCCTTGTGCAGGCCCGCAAACAAACCCGCAAAATCCAGCCGAGGCCACGGCCAGCGGTGGTTGAACGGGTCGCCTCCCAACGCCGCGAGCGCCTGCTCGTCGATCAGCACCAATGCCGTATCCGCCGGCACCGGCGCGAAGCGCGCCGTCTTCCGCTGGAGGAAATCGAACCACGCCCGGTCGAGCGAACTGAGCGCCCCGGCGACGCCGAGCAGGCCCACCAAGGCCAAGGCCGCGCCCGACGGCGCGCACGCCTGCAGGAGTTTGCGATATCGGGGTTGGGAGGCCATCGCCACGTAGTTCTCGCGCAGGCTCGCAGTCCTCGCCCCTCGCGCCAAGCCGGAAGCCGTCCATGGGTCGACCCGCCTCAGCAGACGGCGCGGCGTGCCTCCACCCGGGCCTGATCTCCACCGCACGAAACGCCGCCCTCCTCTCGATCACCGCGCCTCCGCTTGCGCCTGTCCCCCGGCTCCCTCGGAAACTCCGGGCGCCCTGGTCCGGATGTAACACATTGTGTTACATTCCGCCCGAGGATGCCGCGCCTGCTGCTCACTCGCCCGACCAGAGGTCCTGTCCCTGCCGCGCCCAATGGCGATCTCCGTACAACAGGCCCGGTCACCCGCACGCCCACCCGCGGCCCCCATCGCGCAATGGCGCCCGAGTGTCCGTCGCCCAACGTCCCTCTCCGATCGAGGAAGGCACCCCACAGTCGCCGCCGCTCGCGCTCCACGACGCGCCGCGCGCGCATGGCGCGCGGTCTCCCTGGGCTGGAATGGGACCCGCCGGCACCCCGCCGAATGTAACACATTGTGTTACATCGCCCGGGAGCGCCGTGCCTGATGCTCACCTGCCCCACACGCGGAGTTCGAGGTCGCGCGGTGCGCGATGTGCGAGGCGGATCCCCAACGGCGGGCTCGGTCGTTCCGAGGCTCGCGGCCCGCGGATCCGCGCGGGCGGCTCGCGCCTCCGGCTCGAGAAATTCGCGGCCCTATTTTGGATCCCGGTGGACGGCGACGAACACTACGCCGGGACTGGCAGCACCTCGCGGCCGCCGCCGTTCGCGCTCCTCATGGCGCCGCGCGCGAGAGAGGCGCACGCCTCCCCGTGGGCTGGAAGGGGCCCCGCGGAACCCCGGTCCGATGTAACACAATGTGTTACATCGCCCGGGGAACGCCGGGCAGCGTGCTCACTCGCCCGACCAGAAATCCTTCGGGGCGCGGCGCTCGATCGCGATTTCCGAGAAACGAACACGGCAGCCCTCGCCCTCCGGCGATTGCGCGCTGAAGCCGGCCCGCAGGTTCGTAGTCTGCGTCAGGCGGAACGTGCGCACCAGGTACCACTCGCGGCCATCGGTCGATGTGTAGAAGGCGAACGTGTCGCCGGGCACCGAGCCCGCGATGCGGCAGTACACGCTGCCCTCCGGCACGGGCATCGAGTTGCAGTCGTCGCCGGTGCCGTTGGCGACGACCGAGACGACGCGCGGCGTGCCGCGGTAGTCCATCTCGTAGCAGAACTTCGCGAAGTGGGTGGCGTCGCTGTAGAGCAGGAGCACGCCGGCGTCCCACTTGGTGCGAAACTCCGGCGTGATCTTCGCCGTGAGAAGGAACGGCCCGTCCGGCTGAAACACCACGCGGGGCGAGCGGTCGCGCGCACCCTTGCCGTTGGGCGCGACGAACAGGTCGGTCTTCGCGGGCGCCGTGAGCTCGAGCACGTTCGGCGCGGTGACGCGGCACTCCGCCGCCGGGTTTTCGAGCGCCACCGGCCAAGGCGACGCAGGCAACACGAGCGGTACCGGCAACAGCCCGCTCTCGACGAGCGCGCGGCCCCAGAGCGCGTAGCCGGCCTCCGACGGGTGCGTGCCGTCGGGCATCAGCTCCGGCGCCATCTTTCCCTGCGCGTCCAGAAAACGGTCACCGATGTCGAGAAACGTCGTCTGTGGCTCGTCGGCGAGTTCCCGGGCGAGGATGGCGTTGAGCGCCGCGATCGGCGCGCGGAAGAAGTCGCCGGGCTGATGCCCGCGCGGCAGCACGCCCATCACGAGCACATGCGTCTCCGGGCTGAGCGCGCGCAGCTTCGCGCGGATCGCGCGGATGCCGGCGGCGACCTCCGCGGGCGTGTTCGCCCGGGAGTGCGGTGTGGCGGCGAAGTTGTTCGTGCCGATGTTGAGCACGACAAGCTTCGGCTTCAGCCCGTCGAACTCGCCGTGCTCGAGCCGCCAGAGCACGTTCTGCGTGCGGTCCCAGCCGAAGCCGAGATTGAGCACGCGGCGCGCGCCGAACGTCTCGGCCCACGCGCGCGGCCCGTTCAGGTTGTTCGCCTTCGGGGTACCGGCCCAGAAATGCGTGATCGAGTCGCCGATCAGCACCACGTCCGGTGCGGCGGTCGCGCGGGCCGCGAGCACCTCGGCGTGGCGCGTCCACCAGTTGTAACAGTCGTCCTCGAGCCGCGGCACGGGCACGACCGCGGTGTTCACCGCCGGATCGAGCGACGTCGCCGCGGGCGTGGTGGCGGCCATCACCTCGCCGTAGACCAATTGCGCGATGCGGCCTGCGGCCTCGGCGTCGGGGTGGATCTTGTCGGGGAAATGCAGCGCCGCATCGGCGAGCGGCGTGTGGAGGTCGAGCAGCGTGAGCCGCTCCGTTGTCGCCACCTCGCGGATGCGCGGCAGGATCTCGGCCACGAGCACGCTCTCGGCGATGCCCATCGCCTCGGGGAACGCCGGGGGCGGCAGGCAGAGCACGATCTTCGCCGCGGGGTTCGCGGCACGGAAGCGCCCGATCAGTCCGCGGTAGCTGGGCACAAAGTCGTCGGGGTGCTTCGCGATATTGTCGGCCTTCGTGTCGTTGGTGCCGAGCGCGATCACGACCACGTCGGGTTTCCAGGCGAGCGCCTCGTCGTGCGCCGGCCGCGTGCGGTAGGTGTAGTTGCCGGCGTCCATCAGCGTGGCGGCGCTCACGCCGAAGTTGCGCACGTCGAAATCACGCCCGAGCAGCCGCGCGAGTTGCGCCGGGTAGGCGTCGCGGGCGGGGTCCGCCAGCGCGTAGCCGGCCGTGATGCTGTCGCCCACGCAGGCGATCTTCAGCGCAGCGACCGCCAACACGGGCGCCGCCACCGCGACCAACAGAATCGAGACGAGCCGGACGAGCCGAAGTCGGGGAGTCATAAGCGGTTCCGGTCTAGCGCGCCCGGGGGCCCGGCGGCGAATCCGAATCGCGCCGGTTCCACCGCCCGATCGCGCGCGCAACACAGCCGCCCAGGGCGTGCGCCGTCACCGCACCCGTCACTCGGCCGCCTCGGGCCGGGGCTTCGCGGGCGTCGGCAGCTCCGTCCCGACCGGCGCCCGGCCGAGGGGCGTGGGCATCCAGCCGTGCGCGCCCCAGGCCATCATGGGATCGCCGACCCAATACAGCCGCCCCCACGGCGTGACGTGGTAGTCGTTCACCTTCGCCGGTGCCGCCACCGCCTCGCCCGCGTACGACAGCACCCCGGTCACCCCTTGGCTGCGCGAGCCGGCGTTGTTGATCCGGACCTCGTAGCGCCAGCCCTGAGCGGCGTACGAACCGTCGCGCCCGGTGTCGATCGGCGCCGGCTGCGCCCCGCCGGCGGGGCCCGGCAACGCGACACGGCAGTGGGCGCACTCCCGCAGTTTCGACGAGCAGCCGAGGCACAACCGGTACTCGCCGCTCGTCGTCATCCCGCCGCACTCCGCGCATGCGCCGATGTCCTTCTGGTAGGAGCGGTCGCGACATTTTGGGCACAACGTGGCGACGGCCGGCAAGGGCAGGCAGCAGAACAGGGCGAGGACGAGCAACGGCGTGGTTTTCATGGGGCGCGGGGGTGGGAACGCCTGAAGTTAACCGTTCCCTACGCGGAGGCAATCGGCCGCCCGCGGCCCCGGCGGCGGCCGCGCGGGACCGGTCCGGCGCCCGTGCGCCAGCTCACCAGATCCGTGCGCGCTGCTCGGGCGCGCGCCACATTCCGTCGCCCTCGCGGATGCCCCAGGCGGCGAAGAACTCCGGCAGGTTCACCAGCGGGCCGAACGCGCGGAAGTTGCCCGGCGCGTGCGGCCCGTTCGCCAGCTGCCGCTCGAGCGCCGCGGGCCGGTACAGGGTGCGGCCCCAGAGCTGCGCCCAGGAGAGGAAGAAGCGCTGCTCGGGCGTGAACCCGTCGAGCGGCGCCGGCCGACCGTGCGCGGCGAGGTGACGCTGCAGGCCCTCGTAGGCGACGCTCACACCGCCGAGGTCGGCGATGTTCTCCCCGAGGCTGAGCCGGCCGTTCACGCACTTGCCGGGCAACGCCTCGTAGGCGTCGTACTGCGCCACCAACAGCTCGGCGCGGGTCTTGAAGGCAGCCTCGTCGGCCGCCGTCCACCAGTCGACGAGGTTGCCGCGGCCGTCGAATTTCCGGCCCTGGTCATCGAAGCCGTGCGTGATCTCGTGGCCGATCACGCAGGCGATCGCGCCGAAGTTCACCGCCTCGTCCGCCGCGAGGTCGAAGAACGGCGGCTGGAGGATGCCGGCGGGGAAGACGATCTCGTTGCGCGTCGCCGCGAAGTACGCGTTCACCGTGGGCGGGGTCATGCCCCACTCGTCGGGGTCGACCGGCCGGCCCAGCTTCGCGAGCTCGTCGCTCGTATCCCAATCTCGGGCACGACGGACGTTGGCGGCATGGCTGTCGCGCGCGACGACGAGGCCGGCGTAGGATTTCCACCGGTCCGGATAGCCGATCTTCGCGCGGAACGAGGCGAACTTCGCCAACGCCTTGGCGCGCGTCTCGGGCGTCATCCACTCGAGGCGCTCCAACCGGGCGCGGAACGCCGCGCGGATGTGGCCGACCATCTCCTCCATGCGCGCCTTCGCCTCCGGCGGGAAATAGCGCGCCACGTAGAGCTGCCCGAGGGTGTCGCCGATCTCGGCGTCCACCGCGCGCGCGGCGCGGCGCCAGCGGGGCTCCTGCTGCGGGGTGCCGCGCAGCACGGTCTCGTTGAAGCGGAAGCTCTCGTCCTCGAACGCCGCCGGCAGGTACGGCGCGAACGCGCGGACAAGCTGCCAGCGCAGGTAGGTGCGCCACTGCACGAGCGGCCGTTGCGCCACCTCCTGCGCCACCGCGGCGGCGAACGGCGGGTGGTTCAGCACCACGGAGTCGAGCGCCGGCGCGCCGAGCCCCTGCGCCCAGGCCCGCCAGGCGAAGCCGGGCGCCTCGCGCTCCAGCTCGGCAACCGTGCGCCGGTGGTAGTTGGAAACTGGATCGCGAAGCTCGACCGGCCGCTTCGAGGCGCGGGCGAGCGCCGTCTCGATCGCCAGCACCGTCTCCGCGTCGGCCTGCGCGGGAGCGGGCGCCTCGCCGAGCAGCTCGAGCATCCTGCGGACGTGCGCCACATAGGCCGTGCGTTTCTCCGCGAAAGCCGCCTCGAGGTAGTAGTCGCGGTTCGGCAGGCCGAGCCCGCCCTGCGTGAGGTAGAAGGTGTAGCGGCCGCTGTCGCGCGCGTCGGGGC
>JAEZSJ010000110.1 GCA_023443985.1 Verrucomicrobiota bacterium
GCGCCGGGTGGCGCTGGGCGGGGCCGCGGCCGCCGCGGCCTTGCCGCCGGTGGAAAACCTCGACCTGCGCCTTCGCGCCGACCGCGGCGAGCTGGTGCTCGAGACCCTCACCGCGGTAATTGAAAACCAAGCACTAACGGGGCGTGGCCGGTGCCCGGTGGGTGCCGGCGGGTGGGAGCGGCTGCTGCGCGATCCGGCGGAGTTCGAGTGGCGCGAGGCCGAGGCGGAACTCGAGTTGCCGGCGGCGGACCTGCGGGCGTTGGCGGCGCGCTGGGCGGCGTTTCCGCTCACGCAAGGCCGGCTGGAGGTCGCGGCCCGGTTGGAGCGCGGGCTCGTGTGGTCCGGTTTCCTGCGGCTGACGGGGGGCACGGTCCGTCCGATCCCCTCGGTCGGCGTGGTCCAGCAGGTCGCGGCGGACCTCGAACTCACTGGACGCACCGTCGTGGTGCGCAACGTGTCGGGGGAGCTCGGCGGCGAGGCGGCGGTGCTGGCAGGCAGCGTCGACCTGGCGGATTTCGCGAAGCCGCGGGTGGACCTCCGTCTCACCGGGCGGAACCTGCCGCTTGTGCGCCGCGCCGGACTGCTCGTCCGTTCGGACCTCGACCTCGCGGCCCAGACCGACGCAGCGGGCGCGACCCGCCTCGGCGGTCGGATCGAGCTGCGTGACAGCCTTGTGTTGGCGGATCTGCGACAATTCCTGCCGACGGGTCGGCGGGCCGCGGGCCGGGCGCCGCCGTACTTCGCCATATCGGCCGCGCCGTTCCGCGACTGGCGGCTCGAGGTGGCGCTTGGTGGGGCGCGCGGGGTGCGGCTGCATACCCCGGTGCTCACCGGCTTCGCGACTCCGCGGTTCCAGCTGGAGGGCACGCTCGGCGAGCCGCGCGCTGTGGGTGAGGTCGTCCTTGAAGAGGGCCGGATCCTGTTCCCGTTCGCCGCTTTTCGGGTGCAGCTCGCCTCGGTGCGCCTGGCGAAGGCGGATCCGTTCAACCCGCAGCTTCGCCTCAACGCGTCGGTGCGGCGCCACGGCTACGATCTGCGTCTCGAGGGCCGCGGCCCGGCGGAGGAGCCGATCCTGACCTTCTCGTCGGTGCCCGCGCTCACCTCGGAGCAGGTGCTGCTGCTCGTGATGGCCGGCCAGCTGCCCGGCGACACGACAAGCTCGCTCGCCGGCGACGGCAAACGGCTCACCGCGCTGGGCGCGTACCTGGGCCGCGGGTTCCTCGGCGGAACGGGCGACGACGCCGAGCGGCTGTCGATCAGCTCCGGCGAGCAGACAACCCGGCAGGGCGCCGAGACCTATCTGGTCGAGTACCTGCTCGGCGGAAGATGGTCTCTAGTCGGCGAATACGACGAGTTCGACGACTACAACGTGGGGCTCAAATGGCGGGCACTTTCCCAGGGAGGCGACGATGAGGCGCATTGAGAGGCGCGGAGCGCGTGGGCGCTGGTGGCTGGCGCTGGTGTGGTTGGCGCTGCTCGCCGAGCTGCCGCTCGTCGCGCGGGACGAACCGCGGTTGGAGGTGCGCGGGCTGGGCTGGCTTGGCAACCGCGAGGCCGAGCGCTCGCTGCAGCTTCTGCTCGGCGAGCCGACGGAGGACACGTTCGGCGCCGGTCCGCTCGAGGATGCGGCCCTGATCCTCATCTCGCAGCTTGGCGACGACGGCTATCTCGAGCCGAAGCTCACGGCGCAGCTGCGCCACGCCGACGGCGGCGAGACGCGGCACACGCTCACGGCCGACCTCGCGGAGCCGCTGCCCCGGCCGCTGGCGGTGAAGGTGGCCCGGCTGGAGGTGGAGCGGGGGCCGCGTTTCCAGTATCGAGAGATTCGCTTCACCGGGCTTACGGCATTGCCGGAGGAGGAGGCGCGGACGTTCTTTGTCGGCGAGTCGATGCTGATCCGGCTGGCGGACGAGCGGGTGTATTCGCCGGGCCGGTTGGCGCGCGGACTGGACAACCTGCGTGAGCAGCTCCTGCAGGCCGGGTACGCCGCGGCGGAGGTGCGCGCCGGTGCACTGGAGATCGACCGCGACACCGGCGCGGTGCGGGCGGAGATCGTGGTGCAGGAGGGCGCGCCGCGGCGGGTGGCGGCGGTGGCGGTGGCGGCGCCCCCGGAGGCGCCGCGGCCGCCGGACGAGCTGGCGCAGGACCTGGTGGGACGGCCGTGGTCGCGGCTCTGGAGCCAGAACCTGGCGAGCGTGCTGCGCCGGTGGTATTTCAATCGCGGTTACCCCGACGTGCAGGTGGCAGTGCGTCCGGCGGAGCGGCCGGAGGCGGAGGGGCTCGTGCCGGTGGAGGTGACCGCGGAGGTGGCGCCCGGCCCGTTTGTGCGGCTGGGGGCCGTGCGTTTCGTCGGCAACACCCACACGCGGGAGGCGCCGCTGCGCCGCCTGGTGCGGGTGGAGGAGGGCGCGCCCTTCGATCCCGCGGCGTTCGACGAGGGACAATCGCGGTTGGCGCGGCTCGGCGTCTTCAGCGCGGTGCGTTTCCGCGCGGAGCCGGCCGAGGGCGAGGAGCGCGATGTGGTCTACGAGGTGCGCGAGGGGCGGCGCCAGGAGCTGAATCTGCTGGCGGGCTACGGCTCGTACGAGATGGTGCGCGGCGGCTTCGAGTGGCGGCATTTCAACCTGTGGGGCCGGGCGCACACGGACAGCCTGAAGGTCGTGCAGTCGATGCGGAGCTCGCGCGGCGACTACACCTACACGGTGCCGGAGCTGTTCGGGACCTCGGTGGAGGGCAGCGCGCGGCTCTTCGGCCTGCACCGCGACGAGCGGTCGTTCACCCGCGAGGAGTACGGCGCCGGCATCACGACCCAGTGGCCGTGGCCGGGTTTGCGGGCGCAGGTGACGGGCGGATACAAATTCCAGCGGCTCAGCAGCGTCGCGAACGGCCTCGCCACGCGGGAGAGCGACTTGCGGCAGGTGAACGCCGCGAGCGTGAACTTCGGCCTCGTGCGCGACCGGCGCGACAACCCGCTCACGCCGCGCCGCGGCACGAAGCTGTTCGCGCAGGTCGAGCTCGCCAGCCGCCGGCTCGGTGGCGAGGTCGACTACCAGCAGGTACGGCTGGGCGCCTCCTACCATACCGCGTGGGGCCGCAGCCGCTGGATCCACCTCGGGCTCACGCACGGCGTGGTGCTGACCCTCGGCGCGGGCGACGACCGCCGGCTGCCGGTGAATGTGCGCTTCTTCCCCGGCGGCGAGAGTTCGATTCGTGGATACGGCGAGGGCGAGGCGGCGCCGCGCGCGGCCAACGGCGAGTTTCTCGGCGCAAAGAGCTACGTGCTGCTCAACGCGGAGCTCGAGCAGGCGCTCACGTCGCGCTGGTCGGTGGTGGTGTTCGGCGACGCGCTCGGGATCGCCGCGCGGATCGCCGACTACCCCTCCGCCGAGGAGCTGTACTCGGTGGGGCTGGGACTGCGCTACCGCACGCCGATCGGTGCGGTGAGACTCGAGTATGGGCGGAATCTCAACCCGCGGCCGCGCGACCCGTCCGGGGCGCTGCACCTGTCGATCGGGGTGCCGTTTTGAGCCGTCGTCGTTCGGGCGATGGGTGGCGGGGCCGCCGTTCGGCCGCGGAGGGCACAACGAAAACGCCGGCCCGAGCGGGCCGGCGCGAAGGGAGCGCGAGTGGCGGGGTGGTCAGCGGAGCGCTTTGCGCAGCCAGTCCCGGAGCATTTCCTTGTCGTAGAAGAGCTCCTCGCCGCGGCCGATGAGGCGCATGGTGTTGAGGTAGTTCATGTCGGAGAGCGTCTCCTGCCCCTCCTTCACCACGGCGCCGGAGTCGTCGGTGATGGTGTAGGAGAACTTCATGCGCGGGATGTAGATGTCCTTCATCACGCGGATGTCGCGGTTGGCGGGCATCGACGGCAGGTAGTCGCCGGCAAGGTCGATGTCGGTGAAGTTCATGGACAACTTCCGACCGGCGGGCAGCAAGCGGTCCGCCTCCTCGACGACGAGCTTGCGCAGCTCGTTCAGGTAGTGGTCGCGCCCCTTGTCCGTGCCGGTCTGCGAGTCCTTCACGTCGGTGAACTTCTCGGGATTCTCGAAGGTGACGGTGGCGCGCGGTTGATCGGCGGCCGCGGAACGCAGCGGCTGCCCGAGGGCGAGCAGCGCGGCGGCGGCGAACAAGGCACGAACGGGTAGGGTGGTCTTCATGGCGGGGGTGGTTTGATGGCTTCGGAACAGGAACGCTGGCGGGCGCTCCGCCGAAAAAGTGGGGAGACACCCGCGTGGTGTTTTCCAGTGCTCCTTAGTCCGCCCACGGCGCGGGAGGTTCCCTGAGGCGCGTGGCCGGTGCGCCGCGGGCGCGGCGCCCGACCCGATCGAGGGCCGGGCGGAGGCGGACCCTCAGACCGCGGCCAAGATCGCGTTGAACGTCCCGCTCGGGCGCAGCGCGGCGGCGGCCTTGGCGTCGTCGGGGGCGTAGTAGCCGCCGATGTCGGCGGGTTTGCCCTGCACGGCGACCAGCTCCTGCACGATCTGCTTTTCGGCGGCGGCGAGCCGCTCGGCGATCGGCGTGAAGACGGCCTGCAGTTTCGGGTCGGCCGACTGCGCGGCGAGCGCCTGCGCCCAGTAGAGCGCGAGGTAGAAGTGCGAGCCGCGGTTGTCGATGGTGCCCAGTTTCCGGCCGGGCGAACGGTCGTTCTCGAGGAACTTGCCGGTGGCGGTGTCGAGGGTGTCGGCGAGGACCTTGGCGGCGGGAAGCTTCGCGGTCTGGGCGAGGTGTTCGAACGACGCGGCGAGGGCGAAGAACTCGCCGAGGCTATCCCAGCGCAGGTAGTTTTCCTGGAGGAACTGCTCGACGTGCTTCGGCGCCGAGCCGCCGGCGCCGGTCTCGAAGAGGCCGCCGCCGTTCATGAGGGGGACGATGGAGAGCATCTTCGCGCTCGTCCCGACCTCGAGGATCGGGAAGAGGTCGGTGAGGTAGTCGCGGAGGACGTTTCCAGTGACACTGATGGTGTCGAGCCCCTTGGCGATGCGCTCGAGGCTGAAGGTGCATGCGGCGGCCGGGGCGAGGATGCGCAGGTCGAGGCCGGCGGTGTCGTGCTGCGCGAGGTAGCGCTGGACCTTGGCGATGAGCTGCGCGTCGTGGGCGCGCGCGGTGTCGAGCCAGAACACGGCTGGTGTGTTGGAAAGACGGGCACGGTTGACGGCGAGCTTCACCCAGTCCTGCACCGCGGCGTCCTTGGTCTGGCAGGCGCGCCAAACGTCGCCTGTATCCACGGCGTGGGAGAGGAGGATCTGCGATGCGGAATTTGAGATTTCAGATCCGCCGGAGGCGACGGTCACCACGCGGACGGTGCCGGCGGCGGGGATGACGAAGGTCTTGTTGTGCGAGCCGTACTCCTCGGC
>JAEZSJ010000159.1 GCA_023443985.1 Verrucomicrobiota bacterium
TTCCGGGGTCGCTGAACCGCGCCGCTATTCAGCCCTTCTCTCTCCGGCCCGGGCTCACCGCCCGGGCCTTTTGTTGCCTTCATCCGTCCCTTTCTCCGCTGCACGGAGAACCACGGGGCCACAGATCTCCAACGATCGCCCTCCGCCCATCCGCGCCCATCCGCGAAAACCGTGGTCAATTCTCGGCCCCCTGGGTCGCGTCTCCGTTTCCTGATTTCCTGAGTTCCAGATTCTCCTCTCCCGCTCCGGCTCCCTCCCTCCCCTTCCGTTCCTGATTCCCCGCTTTCCGCATTCCGTTCATTACTCCTCGCATGTCGTCCGCCCGCCTCGCCCAGCAACTCGCCTTCCTCCTCGAGATCGACCAGCTCAAGGAAATCCGCCGGCAGAACTACACCATCCGCGGCCGCCGTGCCGAGACCGACGCCGAGCACGCCTGGCACGTCACCATCATGGCCGTACTGCTCGCCGAACATGCCAACACCGCCATCGACGTCCTCCGCGTCGTGAAGATGCTCCTCATCCACGACCTCGTCGAAATCGACGCTGGCGACACCTTCGCCTACGACACCGCCGGCGCCGCCACCCAGCACGAGCGCGAGGCCCGCGCCGCCGACCGCCTCTTCCCGCTGCTCCCGTCCGACCAGGCCGCCGAGTATCGCGCGCTCTGGGACGAATTCGAGTCCCGCACCACGCCCGAGGCGAAATACGCGCACGCCATGGACCGCGTGCTTCCCATCTTCCTCAACAACGCCACCGAGGGCGCCGCGTGGCAGAAGCACGGCATCACCGCCGACCGCGTCCACGCCCGCAACTGCCACGCCGCCGAAGGCTGCGCCGCCCTCTGGGCCGAGGCCGAGCGCGAGATCGCCCGCGCCATCGCCGCGGGACACCTCGCCCCGGCCAAGCCGTAGGCGCGTTTCAGCCGGTTCTCCCCGTCCGGCCCGCAGGTCCCCCCGCTCCCTATTTCCGCTCCAGCGCCAACCCCGCCCCGAAACCCACCAGCGTCAGCCCGACGCCGCGCTGAAAGAACGCGCGAAACCGCGCCCGCCGGAAAAGCCCCTGGATGCGTTCGCCTGCCGTGGCGTACAGCATCATGCAGCCGAAGGTCGTCACCAGCGTCGCCCCCATCAACACCGCCGCCTTGCCCGCCGTGAGCTGCCCATCCGCGAAGAACTGCGGAAACAACGATGAGAAGAAGAGCACCGCCTTCGGGTTGCTCGCGGTCACGATGAACGCCTCGCGGAAAAGGCTGCGGCGCGGCGTCTCACCGCCCGCTCCCGCTCCGCCGCCCACCGTCTCCACCGGGCCGAAGAGCATCCGACAACCCAGATAGATCAGGTACGCCGCGCCCGCCCAACGGATCGCCGTGAACACCCACGCTGCCTGCACGAGGATGAATCCGAGTCCGGCGAACGACACCAGGCATTGCAGCGCCGTCGCGGCCACGTTGCCCCACGCCGTGGCAAACGCCCGCCTCCAGCCGAACACGATGCCATGGTTGAGCGCCAGCAGCATGCTCGGCCCCGGCGTGATCGTGGCGATGAACAATGTGGTGAGAAACACGACCAGGAACGACAGGCTCATCCCGTCTCGCCTACACGGATCCCGTCACGGCGCAAGTCCCACACCGGCGCCCTCTCCGAGATCCCGTCCGTGCCGATCGCGGGCCGCCGACCGCCGGCCATACTCCACCGGGAGGGACGTCCACCCTCGCCAACGTCACGGCATTTTCCTCGCCGACATCAGGCGCCGGAGTTGAATCACGGGCGCGCCATGACCATCCGTATCCTCCTCGTCGACGATCATGAACTCGTCCGCACCGGTCTGCGCCTCCGCCTCCAACGCGAGGACGACTTCGAAGTCGTCGCCGATGCCGCCGATGCCGCTTCGGCCTACGCCCTGACCTCAGCCCATGCGCCGGACCTGGTCGTGATGGACATCGACCTTCCCGGCGAGGACGGACTCACCGCCACGAAGACGATCAAGGAGCGCTGGCCGCATACCCGGGTGCTCGCGCTGACCGGGCGCAACCCGCTGGAGGTTGTCCGCGGCGTCCTCCAGGCCGGAGCCGATGGTCTGGTCCTCAAGAACGAGACCAGCGACGAGCTCGTCCGCGCGATCCAGACCATCAGCGCCGGTAAGGCCTTTCTCTCCCCCGATGCCGCCACCGCCCTGGTCTCGTGTCTTCGACAGACGGAGACACCGGTCACGACCGAACCCTGCTCCGACCCGGGTCTGTCCGCTCGCGAGCGCTCGGTCCTCAAGGGCCTGGCCGACGGATTGAGCTACAAGGAAGTCGCCGCCGAGATGGGCGTGAGCGTCAAGACCGTCGACACGTACCGCGCCCGGCTCGGCAAGAAGCTCGGCTGCGCGAACCGTGCGGAACTGGTCCGGTGCGCCGTGCGCCTCCGCCTGGTCCGGGCCTGAACCGCACGGACAGCCCGTGGTGTCGGGCTTCTGCCGGACACGCGTCCGCGTGAAAACCGACACTGGTCGCGCATTTGCGGACTAACCGGTGGCCCGCGCGATCCGATGCTCTGGGGCACGCAACTCCGCGCCCCATGTCTTCACTCGCACCTGCCACCTCCACCGTGTCGGAACTGTCCGGCCGTTATCTCACCTTCCGTCTCAGCACGGAATCCTACGGCATCGGCGTCCTCGCAGTGCAGGAGATCATCCGGTTCACCGCCATCACCCCGGTACCGCAACTGCCCGACCACCTGCGCGGGGTCATCAACCTGCGCGGGCGCATCGTCCCCGTCGTCGATCTGCGGCGCCGCTTCGGCCTGCCCGCCGACACGGATGGCGAACGGTCCTGTATCGTCGTCGTCCAGATCCGCACCGCCGCCCGCGGCGTCGTTCCGATGGGCCTGGTCGTCGACGCCGTCGAGGAGGTGCTGACCATCGCCGCCGGCGACATCGAGCCGCCGCCGGAATTCGGTTGCGCGGTCGATATCGCGTTCCTCCGCGGCCTCGCCCGCGTGCGCGGCGCGGTGAAGGCCCTGCTCGACATCGACCGCGTGCTCACCGGCGAGCAGCTCGAAGCCTGCGCGACGGTCGCTCCCTGAGCCACACCCGGCCGCCCCAGATTTGGATTTTCAATACACCATGCAATCGCTCACCATTGGAAAACGCGTCACGATTCTCGTCTCACTGCTCTGCCTCGCCCTGGTCGGGGTCGGCCTTTTCGCGGTCAACCGGCTCCTTGTGCTCAATCGCATCAGCGATTCCATCACGCAGGACGCCATCCCGGGCATGTCGCGCATGGGCGAGATCAACTCCCGCCAGGCGGAGAACCAGATCCTCGTGCTCCGCTTCATGCAGGCGCCCACCCCGGAGGCCCGGCAGAAGATCCAGGAGGAGCTCGCCAACTCCGCCGCCGCCCACAACGAGGCGTTCCAAAAATACGAGTCGACCATCCTCCTCGAGGAGGACCGCCGGCTCTTCGGCCAACTGCTCGAGGCCAGAAAGGCGAACGCCGACGTGCGAAACCGGCTGTTCGAACTCGAGGAGAAGGACCCCGCCGCCGCCGTCGCCTTCTTCGAATCGGCCGCGCTGCCCGCCTACACCGCCTACTCCAAGGCCGGTACCGCCCTGCTGAACTTCAACGCCACCCACGGCGAGGAACTCGGGCGCGACATCGACGCGGCAGTGGCCTCCGCCATCCGGCTGCTCACGACCGCGGGCATCGGCGTCCTTGTGGCCGCCATCACGCTCTCCGTCCTCAACATCCGCGCGATCGTGAAGGTCCTCGCCGCGGTCGCCGACTCGCTCCAGGCCGGCGCGCTCCAGACCACCTCCGCCGCCGGGCAGGTCTCCGCCGCCAGCCAGTCGCTGGCCGAGGGCTCCACCGAGCAGGCCGCCTCGCTCGAGGAAACCAGCGCCTCGCTCGAGGAAATCTCGAGCATGGCCAAGCGCAACGCCGAGAGCGCCGGCCATATCCACGAGATGATGACACAGGATGCCCAGGCGAACTTCCAACTCGTCACTGAGCGCATGACCGCGATGCAGAAGACCGTCACCGAGGCCAGCCAGGCCAGCCAGGAAACGGCGAAGATCATCAAGACCATCGACGAGATCGCCTTCCAGACCAACATCCTCGCCCTCAACGCCGCCGTCGAGGCCGCCCGCGCGGGCGAGGCCGGCGCCGGCTTCGCCGTCGTGGCCGAGGAGGTCCGCAACCTCGCCCAACGCAGCGCCCAGGCGGCCCGCGAGACCCAGGAGTTGATCGAACGCTCGGCGGCCAAAACCGGCGACACGCTCTCCCTCTACGGCCAAGTCTCCCAATTGCTGACGAAGAACGGCGAGATTGCGCAGAATGTCGCCGTCGCGATCGCCGAGGTGGCCACCGCGTCCCGCGAACAAAACCAGGGCATCGGCCAGGTGACGCAGGCCGTCGCCCAGATGGATCAGGTCACCCAGAAGAACGCCGCCAACGCCGAGGAGAGCGCCAGCGCCGCCGAGGAGCTCAACGCCCAAGCCCACGCCATGCAGGAGAACGTGGGCCAGTTGCTCGCCCTTGCGGGCCGAGCCGCGGCAGGTGTCCGAACCGACCCGCACTCGCCCGCCGTTTCCCGCCCCGTGCGCCCGGCTCACACCGGCACGCCGCCACGCGGCGCCGCAACGACCCGGTCTGCACCGCTGATCGGTGCGCCTGGTCCGCATGACGAGCACTTCGCCGACTTCGTCTCCGCGAAGCGTAGCTGAAACCACAGGCGGCGCGGCCGCAGCTCGCCGCACCGTCGCCGGAGAAAACAGCGGGCCCCCACCGTCCTTGGTGCGGGCCCGTTGCTGTTCCACCCCGGCGGCACGGCCGATCGTTCTGTCGGCCCGTGCGGAATCGTAGTGGCGTCTCTCGCCGGTAGCACTACAATGCCGTCCTTCCCCGACACCTTCCGGCACGCGATGTCGCCCGCTCTCAAGCTCGCCCACTTCTGGCTTGGACGCCCGCTCCCCTCCGAGGTCCGCGGCCCCATCCTCGACGGCTGTCTCTGGCTCGCCATGCTCGGTGGCGCGACCGCCGTATCCGTGGGACTGATCCACGGTCCGCGGGAGTTCTGGTTCTTCCCGGCCTTTTGGCTGGCCGCGCTGCAGCTGCTGGGCACCGCCGTCGCCGCCTTCTGGCGCGGGGGACCGCAGCCGTTCCGGGGGGCCATGCTCATCTCGTTCTTCCACGTCATCGTCGTCGGCGCCTTCGCCTATCGGGGCGTCACGCCGAACTCCTCGCTTTTCCTGACCCTCGCCACCCTCTTTGCCGGGCTGCTGTTCGGCCTGCGCGCCCTCCTGCTTTCCTATGGCGCCGGCCTCTCCTGGTACACGCTCGCCCACCTCGGCTGGAGCCGGGGGCTCCTCCCGCTGGCCTCCGGTCGCCAAATCATCGGCCAGCGCACGGGCGACTACTGGCTCGAGAACGCCGTCGGCTTCGCCCTCAGCTGCGGCGTCATCGTCACGCTGGTCGGTTTCCTCATCCGCCGGCTGGTGCAGCACAACGAGGAGGCCGCCGCGACCGCCGCCACCCTCGCCCGCGAGCAGCAGCGACGCGCCCAGGCCGAACTCGCACGCCTGCGCACCGAGAACGCCGCCCAGGCCTCGTTGCGGCAGAGCGAACTCGAGATGCGCAGCCTGTTCCAGTCCGCCCCGATGGGCATCGCCATCATCCAGGGCCGGACCATCCGCCGCATCAACCAACGGTACACCGAGATTTTCGGATACACCGACGACGAGCTGATCGGCCGGACGACCCGGCTGCTCTACACCGACGACGACGCCTTCGAGCAGGTCGGCCGCGCCCTCGATGCGAACCCCGCTCTCGCCGCACCCGCCCGCGTCGAGAGCGTCCACCGGCGCAAAGACGGCACCCTCGTCGATGTCCTCCTTCAGAGCGCCCCGATCGATCCGTCCGATCCGCACAGCGCCCGCGCGGTGATGATCATGGACATCACCGCCGCCAAACGCGCCGACGAACGCGTGCGCCACAGCGAGACGCGCCTGCGCGAGACGCTCGACCACACCAGCGACACGATCTTCTCGCTGCGCGTCGAGCCCGACGGGCGCTTTATCTACGAGGACATCAACCAGCCGGCCGAGCGCCTCGGCCTGCGCGTGGACTCCTTCCGCGCCGGCACGAGGACTCCGGCTGACCTTTTCCCGCCGGCCGAGGCGGCCGCCTTGATCGCCCAATACCGGGAGTGTGTGGCGGCGCGGGGCATGCTCGAGGTCGAGCAGCAACTGGCCACCCCGCTCGGACCCCGTGTCTTCTCCACCAAACTGGTCCCTGTGATCGCGGCGGACAGCGGCGCCGTCGTGCGGCTGGTCGGCTACGCGCGGGACGTCACCGAGCAGCAGCGCGCCCAAGCCGCGCTGCGTGCCAGCGAGAGCCGCCTGCAACGCCTGCTGGCGAACACCAACGACCTCTTCGCCGTGGTCGAGGCCCAGGGCACCTATCTCGAAATCTACGGACCGGTCGAAACCCTTCTCGGCTACACCGCCACCGAGCTCCGCGGCACCCGCGGCCTCGAGCGCATCCACCCCGAGGACCGCGCCTCCGCCACCGCCACCTTCGAGCAGGCGCTCGCCAATCCGGGCCACACCTACCGCTCCGAGTACCGCGTGCAGCGCAAGGACGATTCGTGGGTCCACGTCGAAACCATCGGCACCAGTTGGCTCGGCGATCCGGCCATCAACGGCGTCGTGCTCAACATCCGCGACATCAGCGCCCGTAAGCGCGCCGAGGATTCCCTGCGCACCAGCGAAGCGCGCCTCGAGACGGCCCAGGAACACGCCCACATCGGTAGCTGGGACTTGGATCTCGGCACCGGCACCGGCTACTGGTCGAAGGAGATGTACCGCCTGTTCGATCTCGCCCCGGCCCCCGCGCCCCCGCCCTTCACCGAGTTCCAGCGCCTCATCCATCCCGACGACCGCGGGTACCTGAGCGAGTCCTTCCGCGCGGTCGTTGAAACCGGCCAACCCCAGGTCCTGATCTACCGCACCAACCCCGCCGTCTGCCGTCCCCGCCATCTCGAGACCCGGGTGCGCCCGCGCGACACCACCGACGGCAAGGTCCGCTATCTCCTCGGCACGCTGCAGGACGTCACGGATCGCACGCTCGCCGAGGAGGCCTTGCACGAGAAGGAGCGCCGCTGGGCGACCCTGGTCGCCAACCTTCCCGGCGTCACCTACCGCTGCGCCAACGACCCGCAGTGGACCGTCGAGTTCATCAGCGCCGGTTGCCGCGACCTGCTCGGCGTGGCCGAGGAAGACTACACCGCCACGCGCAAGGCGTTGCTCGAGGAGATCATTCCGCCAGAGCAACGCGACGCCGTCTGGCAGGAGGTCCAGCGCTGCCTGGCCGCCCACACCCCATATCGACTCAACTACCGCGTCGCCACCCGCACCGACCGCGAGGTCTGGGTCGCCGAGCAGGGCCAGGGCATCTTCGACTCCGCCGGCCGGCTCCTGGCGCTCGAGGGCGTGATCGTCGACGTCACCGAGCTCAAGCAGGCCGAGCAGGCGTTGCGCGAGAGCGAAGCCGACTACCGCGGTATCTTCGACACCGCTCTCGAGGGCATCTTCCGCAGCACCCCGGAGGGGCGGCTGCTCGCCGTCAATCCCGCCATGGCGCGCATGCACGGTTATGCCACCCCCGAGGAGATGGTCGCGACCGTGAGCGATCTGGCCACCCAGATCTACGCCGACCCGGAAGACCGCCGCCGCATCCTTGAGTCCCTCACCCGGACTGGCGCCGTCCACAACTACGAGTACCAGGCCCACCGCAAGGACGGGCAGTTGATCTGGGTCCTGCTCAGCGGCCGCACCGTCACCGATCATTCAGGACGTCTGCTCTACTACCAGGGCACCTGCCTCGACATCACCGAGCACAAGCACATGGCCGAGCTGCAGGCCGCGAAGGCCCAGGCCGAGATCGCCAACCGCGCCAAGAGCGTGTTCCTCGCCAACATGTCGCACGAGATCCGCACGCCGATGAACGCCATCCTCGGCTTCACCCAACTCCTGCTCCGCGACCCGGCGATCACACCCGAACACCGCACCGATCTCGAGACCATCGACCGCAACGGCGAATACCTCCTCGCCCTCCTCAACGACGTGCTCGAACTCTCGAAGATCGAGGCCCAGCGCGCCTCCCTCAAACTCGCCCCCTGCAACCTGCACCAGCTCGTCGAGAACGTGCAGTTCATGTTCTCCGCCCGCATCGAGGCCAAACACCTCGCCTTCACCGTCGAGCTCGCCCCGGATCTGCCGACCGCCGTCCTCGCCGACGAGGGCAAGATCAGCCAGATCCTCGTCAACCTCCTCGGCAACGCCGTGAAGTTCACCGAACGCGGCACCATCACGCTGCGCCTGCGCGCCCTGCCCCAGGATCGCGAACACTGGCTCGTCCAGGCCGAGATCGAGGACACCGGCCCCGGCATCGCGGCCGACGAGATCGGTCTGCTCTTCCAGCAGTTCGAGCAGACCGCCACCGGGCGCAAGGCCGGCTCCGGCACCGGTCTCGGCCTCGCCATCAGCCGCGAGTTCGCCCGCATGATGGAGGGCGACATCGCCGTGCGCAGCATCGAGGGCCGAGGCACCGTCTTCACCGTCACCCTTCGGCTCGGGTCCACGCCCGACGAACCCGCCCGCCCCCGACCGCCCTCGCCGCCCCGGGCGCTCCATCTCGCCGCCGACCAGCCGCCCTGCACCATCCTCGT
>JAEZSJ010000172.1 GCA_023443985.1 Verrucomicrobiota bacterium
GTTGGCGATGGTCAAGACGTCATCACCGGACCGGACGAGACGCGGTATACCCTTCTCGTCCTTGAACCGTCGCCGGAGTGTCTTCTCAGAGAACTTGCAGCGCTTGGCGACAGTCTCGATGTCGGCCCGCCCCTTCTTCGCGCAGGCATTGAAGGCCCGCACAATTACCTCGTCCGCGTCGACTGCTGCCACGGTGCGAGCGGTGGCGCCTGCCGTCTCGACCGTCCGGGCGAGGTCTTGGTCGGTGGCGGTCTTCCAGCAAATCCCGGTGTCGGAATGTTGGATCAGGACGCGGTCGGTAGGTTGCCCGTTGGTGTCGCAGATGCCGGCCCGCTTCCAGCGCTTGCCGATCCGCAACTCGAACACGGTACGCGAGCCGAGCGACCGCAGCACGGCAACGAAGCGGGGCCAGTTCGCCAGCTCGTTGTGACCGCTGCCGGCGTAGGCGTAGTCTCCCGCCTGCCAGTTGGGTTTCTCCTTCCCCGAGGGCGGCTTGTTGGTGTGGTGGGCAAAGATGATGCCGCAGGCGTGTTTGATGATGAAGGGTTGCACCATCTCGCGCAGGAAGGCGGAAAGCCCCGGTTGGTCCTTGGCGACGTCGACGCCAGCGTAAGCGAAGAGCGGATCGGCGAGCAGGATGTCGGGGCGATGCTTCACCATGAGAGGCTCGATCTCGCGCAACCACCCCAGGCCAGACTTGAACGAGCGGACCGTGAAGACGTTCTTGCGGATCAAATCGCGTTCCTCGGCGGTGAACGCCAGGCCAGCGAGGATACCGTCGCGCATCTCGACGAGGTCTTCGTCGTCGTTCTCCGACTGCACAAGCAGGACCACGAGCGGGTGCTCGGGGCGGATTCCGAAGAAGTCTCGACCGCAAGCCCAGCAAAAGGCGCCTTGTTCGAGTAGCACGCTCTTGCCCACTCCGGTGGGGCCATTGACGAGCCCGCCTTGCCCGCGGCGCAGGAAGCCATTGCCCAACAAGTTGACGGTTGCGCGGTGCGCGGTGTCTGCCGTCGGGATCTCCATGATGGGAACGGCGGCGAGGGCGACGGCGTCCTCGTCAATCCTGGCGAGCGCTGCATACGCCTCCCCGATGCCCTCGTCCCGCTCGATGGCCTGCGCGAGAGCCAACCTGGCGGTGACTCGCTTCTGGTGCTTGTGGGTCTCACGCAGCGTAGCGAGGGAATCGGCGAAATAGAATGAAGTCTGCGCATCCTTCCACCCCGTCAGGATTGCGAGGTCTTCCCGTGTCACCCTTTCGCTCGACGCCACCGACTCAAAGCCGACGGCCTTTCCCGCGGCGTGGAGCTGGGCAGCGACGGCGAATGCCTCGCGCGCCACGGAATCGGCTGAGAAATGATCCGGCGTGATGTCGGCGGCCCGTTGCCAGTCTGAACCGCTGCCGGCCTCCTCGCAGTTGAGCAACCAACCGGCGACGATGCGCTCGGCGCGGGCGTCGTGGAGGTCACTCATGCGGCACCGCAAGCCCTTCCTGGATTTGCTGCAGGCGCCGCCGTGCTTGCTCGCGGTCCTCGGCGTCCTGCTGGATCAACTCGCCCGCGGTGATGGGTTCGGCTCGCTCCGGTGTGAAGCGGCGCGGCACGGCGAGCTCGAGCTGTTGCTCGTGCTCGAGGTCATCGAAGGACACGTTCACCTCCCCTCAGCTCGAACGGATCGATGCGGACGCGACGCGAGCGCCGGCGGCCCGCGACGATGTCCTCGACCAGCCGGCGGGTGCTGGCGGATTGGCGGTTGGCGCGGAGATTGCGGGACTTCACGCGGCACCTCCCGCGCTGCCAAGGTCCCACGGCACGCCAACGAGCATCTCGTCGACGGCGTCTCGGTCCATCTCCACCATGTCTTGCAGGATGGAGGCGAACGCGGCGATGTGCGCCCAGAGCTTGGTGGTGCACAACTCGGTTGCGCGATCGTGTGCCTTCGATAGTGCGTCGGCCCCGAGTTCAAACCGCTGGATGAGTTTCCACGCCTTCAGGTTGTCGGTGCCGTCGACAAGCCGCCGCGTCCCGGTGAAGACGTTTTCGGCAGCTCGACCGGCGGCGAGCATGACGAGGAAGCGCTGGGCCGACTCCTTGTCCCATGCCTGATTCCGCTGCGAGCAGCGCCCCGCGGAAATCGCGTCCGGCGTTGCCGACACGCTGTCGGCTGTGCCGAGCCCGAGGTGATAGAGGACGACGGCGTGCGCGGCCTCATGGACGGCGATGCGCCAGCGGTCGGCGGGGGCGGTGGCCTTCACGCGCGCACCTCGCCTTTCGCGAGCCGCTGCACACTGGAGAGCGTGTAACGGAAGGTGCGGGGGGAAAGCCGGACCTGCTCAATCAGGCCGCGGCGGGCGTATTCGAGAACTGTGTGCGCCGTCTTGCAGCGCAGGGCGAGGAGGCGGTTCGCCTCCCGGAAGTCGATCAACTGGCCGGTGGTGTTTTCGGTGGTGGTGCTCATGTTCGCTAAAGCTGTCTTGCTTTAGCAATACATTGAGAACCTCCACTAAACCGCGCACGTAGTTACTCTCCGAAACTGGGTGTTATCGCCCCGTTTTCGTCACTTTGTTTCACGGAAACAGTTTCCGTGAGCGGCGCCAGTCACCGAATCTATTCCGGAAGGTTTCGAATTTGATCTTCTTCCGATCGCTTCGGAGCACGTAGCCCCTGTACGCCTCCCTAGCGGTTGGCTCACGCTGCACCCCGGGATGAGAGGACTTCCATCTCGCCACCGCGTCTTCGATCTCCGCGTCCATTGTAGCCTTGAGGCTCTTCCGCCCGCTCTCACCGCGCTCCCGATGCGCCTGGCACTCCGCCCAGCCAGCGCCAGCCTGGAACGCAATGCGTAGATTGCGCAGCTCTTTGGGCGAAGCGGCCATGATGATGGCATCTAGCTGCGCGAAATGCTCGAGCGCATCCAGCGCCGCGGCGGACGATCGATCCGCGGCGAACCCTTCGGGCGAAGCGAGCTTCACGCCGTTCCTGGATGGGCAAGCGCCGAGCCATCCAGCCCTAGTGATACGAGCGTGAACACTGTCGTAGGTCCGCGTCATCGCGTCATGCGAGAACATGGCGGCGAACTCGCGGTCCTGCTCTTGCGCCACCTCCTCGACAACGCGGCGTTGATCCGCGGAAAGGTGACATATGCCTTCCAATTCCTTCAGCCGATCGAAGGTTTTCCG
>JAEZSJ010000301.1 GCA_023443985.1 Verrucomicrobiota bacterium
CGTGGGAGTTCTTCGACCTGCTGCTCAACCAGGCCGGCGTGGTCTGCACGCCCGGCTCGGGCTTCGGCCGCTGCGGCCAGGGCTACGTGCGCTTCAGCGCCTTCAACAGCCGCGCCAACGTCGAGGAGGCCCTCGCCCGCGTCGCGAAGCTGCTCTGAGGCAGCGAGGGCGCAAGCGGAGCTGCTCTCGCGTGCAGCTCGATCAGGCGGCACCAGCGGATTCGGTTTGTGGAGCTGTTCGCGAGAACAGCTCTGTCTCCGTCGCCCGGGCCATTGCGGAGCGCGGCCCTCGCGGGCAGCGCCACAACCGGAGAGCCCCACCCAGCATGTGGAGCTGCTCGCGAGAGCAGCTACTCCGGGCGATCCCGGCCAATGCAGCGGATCGCCGCTCTCTCGAGCGGCGCCACAGCGCTCGGTCATTACATCTCGGAGCCAACCGAGTCTGTGGAGCTGTCCGCGAGGGCAGCTCGCTTCCCCTCATCGCGTCACCCGCACGCGCAGGAAGCGCCGCGCGCTGGTGGCGGTCGTCGCGCGGTCGCGGACGACGAGCCGTGAGACATTGCTGCCGAGATCCGTGGTCGAGGCCGTCTGTGTCGCCGCGTCTCCGGAAGTCCAGGTGACGAGGTCATCCGATACCTCGACCACGAGCGCCACGTCGGTCGCGAGCGTGTTTTGCGTGAACGTGGCCGTGAGCGCGACACCATCGTCGTAGCTCGCCAGCGCGATCTGCGGCGCGGCGGATGCGGCGTCCGCCACCGCCGGATCGAGCCCGAAGACATACTCCTCGATGTTCGAGAACCCGTCGCCGTCGAAGTCCGAGTCCGCCTCGGCGACCGTGCGCAACTTGGCGTAGCTCCAGATTTCATACAACGTGTCGAGCGAGCGCACGGCCTCGATCTGGTCGCGGTAGCACGCGAGGTCCATCGCGTACGTCGCATTGCCGAAGAGCGCCGTGGCGTCGGGCTGCCCCTCGAAGCGGCTGATCGCGACCATGATGCCGGCGAGCCGCCACCCGTCGGAGGTCTTCACGAAGACGCCGCCGCCGGAGTCGTAGAGCGCCGCCTGCGCCTCGTCGGCGTCCGCGCCGGGGCCGGCGGTGAACGTGGTCACCAGCCACTCGCAGACGCCGTAGCCGGTGCCGCCGGTGGTTCTGTCGGCGAGGAGGTTGGTGCCCCAGTTCTTCGCGGCCGCACCCCACGCATAGCCGGCGTAGGCGGGCGCCTCGCCCTGCGGTGGGGCGCCCCAGTCGGCCGTGAACCGCACGGCGGCGCCGCGCGTCCGTCCCCGGCCGATCATCGTAACCGGATCTCCGATATTCTGACTGGCCGCGACCAGTGTGATCTCCGGCAACCCGGGATCGGCCGCCAGGCGGAACAGCGCGAGGTCGGTCACGCCGGCGTCGTCGGGCGTGCGTAACCGGATCGCGGATCCAGCCTGCACCGCGTAGCTCGTGCCGCCGATCGTCACCGCGCCCGCGCCGACGTGGCCCGCGGTGAGCACCCACCGGTTGCCGAGATAGACGCCGGAGCAGCCGTTTGGTGAAACGATGTTCGCCCAGCCCGGATCGTCGGGCGGCGCGGCGGCGTGGATCGCGGTCGTGCCGCCGAGGATCAGCGCCTGCGCCTCCGCCGCCAGCGCGCCGAGCAACAGCATTGCCGTGGCACGCCCAAGGGCGAAGGAACGGGTGGGACGCAGCATCGAGCACCGGCAGCTGACACTGTGGGCGGTCCGCACGCAACGGGAAGATTCCCTCCGGGCGGAAACTTCCGCCCGCGGAGCCGCCCGTGAGGGCACCAGCCCCACGGGGATCCTCGAGGTCCGCGAGGCGCGAACTACTCGGGCAAGGCCGCTGCGACCTCGCGACCGAGCGCCGCCACCGCCTCGCCGAGGCGCGAGGTGAGCGCACCGTAGTCGCCGCTGTCCCACGTTCCGGCCGGCCCTGCAAAGACGCCGGAGGCGAGCACCGCCGCATCCGCGGCGGCGGAAGTCGAGCGCAGTTCCCAGGCCGCGGTGAAACGCGCCTGCCCGCCGGCGCCCTCGGTCACGCCCTCGCAGGCGAGCACGTGGACGGCGAGTTCGTACGCGGGCAGCGGCATCTGGGGCGCCGGATACACGATCACCGAGCGCACGCCCGGCTGGGCCTGCAGGGTCTCCCGCAGGACGCGCGCGATGCCGAGGTCGAGCGGCTCGCCCCACCGGGCGTCCGCCGCGGCGCGCATCTCGGTGCCGCCGGGGCGCAGGATCACCGCGGGGGTGCGCAGGTAGGCCGGCAGTTCGATTCGGCGGATACCGATGCTCGCGGCCCGGCGGACCTCCGGCCCGGGCTCGTGCGCCGCCGCGGCGGCCGGAGCGGACAGGAGATAGAAACGGGTGAGGTCGGGCTTCGCCTTGAACAACGAGGTGCAACCCGTGACGCACAAGGCGAGCGCGAGGCCGGAGAGCAGGGCGAGACGGGGTGGACGGGGAACGAAGGAGGTGTGCATGGCGATCAAGGGCGCTGGGCGGGCGTGGCCGCTGGGCGGCCGGAGAGCAGGGCTTGCGGATTCCGCTCGAGGAAATCGACGAGTCGCTGCATGGCCTCGGCGGCGTCGCCGACCCTCTGCAACGTGCGCACGGCCTCGTCGCCGAGGCCGGTCTGCGGCCCGACGAGCGTGCGGACCGAGACGGCGGCGCGGTTGAGCTGGGCCATGGCCGCGCGCGCCTCGGCGAGCGTGCGCTGGAGCTCCTCGCCGGCCGGCACGACCTGCTGATCGAAATGGCCGATCAGCGTGGTGAGCTCGCCGAGCGTGCGGTTCACGTTCGCGAAGGCCTCGCCGATCTTCGGGTCGCTCGCGAGCACGCGCACCGCCGCCGCGGCGGACTTCACCTCGTCCACGGCGGGCTGGAGCTGGAGGCCGTCGATCTTCGTGCGGGCGGAGACCAGCAGCGCCTTCAGGTCGGTCGAGATGCCCGCGTAGTCGACCTGCCGCAGCTTGCCGAGCAGGTCGGAGACGCTGGCGGTGAACTCCGCGATCGCCGAGGGCACCGCGGGCACGACGGGGATGTTCGCCTGCGGCAGGTTTCCAGGAACCGGATACTTCTGTTCCTCGTCGAAGCCGAGCTCCACGTAGAGCATGCCGGTCGCCAGGCCCATCACCGCGAGCTCGGCGCGCATGCCGTCCTTCACGAGGCGCTCGATGCGCCCGGGCTCAGAGAAGTCGATGCGCTCGCCGTCGGGCGCAACGAGCACGTTGCGGGAGACCTCGCACACGACCTCGACGACCGAGTCGTGCTTGGCGGCGTCGAACCGCACGCTCACATCCGCCACCCGGCCGACGCGCACGCCGCGCACCTTCACCGGGGCGCCGGGGTCGAGCCCGTGCACCGATTCGTCGAAGAAGACGGCGAAGCGCTGCGGCTTGGTGAAGAGCGACGCGCCGCCGAACGCGAGAAGCGCGACCAGCAGCAGGGCGCCGCCGCCGAGGACAAAGACACCGATGAGCGTAGGACTGAGTTGGTTTTTCACGGGCGGGAGGCGGAGGTGACATCCTCGGGCGCGAGGAACTCGCGCACGCGCGGGTCCGTGGACTCGGCGAGCAGGCGGCGCGGCGCGCCCTCGGCGAGGATGCCCTGCACATCGCGGTGCAGGAGGATCGCGCGGTCGGCGATGCCGAGGATGCTCGGCAGCTCGTGCGAGACGATGACCATGGTGGTGTGGAGGTTGTCGCGAATCTCGAGGATGAGGCGGTCGAGCGCGCGGGAGGTGATCGGGTCGAGGCCGGCGGCGGGCTCGTCGAAGAAGAGCACGGGCGGATCGAGCGCGAGCGCGCGCGCGATGGCGGCGCGTTTGCGCATGCCGCCGCTCACCTCCGAGGGGAATCGGTCCTCGCTGCCCGACAGGCCGACCTGCGCGAGTTTCCAGCGCACGATCTCGCGGCGGTCGGCGGCGGCGAGTGTCGTGTGTTCCTGGAGCGGCAGCGCGACGTTCTCCGCGAGCGTCATCGAGCTCCAGAGCGCGCCGTACTGGTAGGAGACGCCGAAGCGTTTCTGCATCTCGCGGCGCGCGGCGGGGGCGGCGTCGAGAAAACTGCGGCCGAAATAGCTGATCGTGCCCGCGGCGACCGGCAGCAGGCCGATGAGGTGCTTGAGCAACGTGCTCTTGCCGCAACCGCTGCCGCCCACGACGAAGAACAGCTCGCCGCGCCGCACCGAGAACGTCACCTCGCGCAGGATCACGCGGTCCCCCTGGCGGCATTCGAGGCCGCGGACGTCGATGGCGTTTTCGGCGGAGGTATCCATGCGGGCGCGGGTCAGATGCCGAGGATGTTGAAGAGGACCGCGAAGATCGCGTCGGCCACGATGATGCAGAGGATGGCGGTGACTACCGCCGAGGTCGCGGCCTTGCCGACTCCGGCCGCGCTGCGATCGGCCTGCAGTCCGCGGAGGCAGCCGGCGAACCCGATGAGCCCGCCAAACACGACACTCTTGATCAGGCCGCTCGCGAGGTCGGAGAGGTCGAGCACGCCCTTGGTCTCGATCCAGTAGGTGATCGGCGGCAGGTCGAGCACGCCCCAGGCGATGACGAGGCCGCCAAGGATGCCGAGGGCGTTCGCGTACAGCGCCAGCAGCGGCATCATGAGCTGCAGCGCGATGAGCCGCGGAAGCACGAGGAATTGCACCGGGCTGAGTCCGAGCGTCTCCAGTGCGTCGATCTCCTCGTTGGCCTTCATGTTGCCAAGCTCCGCGGCAAACGCCGCGCCGGTCCGCCCGGCGAGCACCACCGCCGCCATCATCGGCCCCATCTCGCGCACCACGCCGATGCCGATCAGGTCGGCCACGTAGATGTCGGCGCCGAACTGCCGGAGCAGCACCGCCGACTGGTAGGCGAGGATCACGCCGACGAGAAAACTGATCAGCCCCACGATCGGCAGGCCGTAGGCGCCGCAGAGCTGCATCTGCGTGAAGCAGTCGCCCCAGCGGAAATGCCGCGGGCGCCGCAGGAACTGCCCGAACGCGATCGTGCAGTTCCCCATGAAGCGCGCGTAGTCGAGCGTGTCGTCGACCACCAGGCGCGTCGTCAGCCCGAGGTGCTCGAGCCAGGGCCAGCGGCGTTTCTCCTCCCGCGCCGGCACCGGGCCGGTCTCGATCAACGAGGCCGGGATGCCCGGCGGCAGACCCGCGGCGGTGAGCGTCCAGCCCCGGCGTTCGCACGTGCGGCGGACCTTGGACAGGAACAGCACCAGCGCGGCATCCCACCGTTCGAGCTCCCCGATCCGCACCTCCACCCGGCGGTAGCTCGCGTCCGGACCGGGCTGCCACTGCACCCGCTGCGCGGCGAGGCTCCACCGTCCGCCGACGTGGAGCCGGCACACCTCGGGTTGCTCCTCGATCCGCAGGTTCGCGGCGGTGACGGGGTCGTTCGACATGGCGCGCGGCCCCCAACCTGCGCACGCCCTTCGCCGGTTGCGAACCAAAACCCCGCGACACCGCCCCCGGGGACTTCCCCGATGCTCCCGCGCGCTTCGCCATTGCCCGCCCGGGCGCGATCGCGCGAACTTCCACGCGATGCCCACGTTCCAGACGGTCCTCTTCGATCTCGACGGCACGCTGGTCGATGCGTTCACGACGATCCACCGCGCCTACTGCCACACCCTGCCGCAGTTCGGCTGCGCGGCGCCAACTGCCGAGCAGGTGCGCCGCGCCGTCGGCGGCGGCCTCGAGAACGCGATGGCCCACTTCCTCCCGCCCGAGCTCATCGCCGCGGCCTGCCGCGAACACGTCGCCTTCACCGAGCGGATCCAGCTCGAGGATCCCACCCTCTATCCGGGCGGCCGCGAACTCGTCTCCGCGCTGCGGGCACGCGGCGTGCGCATCGGCGTTCTCACCAACAAGATCGGCGACCACGCCCGCGCGATCCTCGCGCACCTCGGGCTCGCGCCGCAGCTCGATCTCGTCCTCGGCGCACGCGACTGCCCGTGGCGCAAACCCGCGCCGGAGTTCACGGCGGAGGCGCTGCGCCGGCTCGGCGCCGCGGCCGCCACCACCTGCCTGATCGGCGACTCGCCCTTCGATCTCGCGACCGCCCGCCACGCCGGCCTCCCCTGCTACTGCGTCACGACCGGCACCCACACCGAGGCCGAGCTCCGCGCCGCCGGGGCGACCGACCTCCATCCCGACCTGTTCGCCCTCGGCGCATCCGTATTCGGGATTTCGATCCATCCCTGACCACCGCCCGCGCCGACCCGCCCGCTCACGAGACCGGCGCGAGATTCTCCGCCACCGGCGTCGTACACGCCCGCCACGCGGGCCAGAGGCCGGCCAGGACGCACAGCAGGACCATCGCCGCCGGCGCCCACAGCAGCACCCAGTCCCAGCAGGGCAGGTCGAGCAGCACCCCGGTGTGGGCCCGCACCACTCCCGCCAGCAACGCCCCGAGTCCGAGGTGCGCCACCACGCCCGCCGCGGCACCGCACACACCGGTCGCCGCCGCCTCGCCGACCACCGCGCGCAGCAACGTTCGGCGCGGAGCACCGAGCGCGCGCAGGATCGCCCAGTCCCGCCGCCGCGCGCTCATCGAGCCGTGCGACGCGACCAACACGCAGAGGGCCGCCATGCCGCCGGCCAGCGCCGCCGCGGCGGCGAGCAGACGGTCGAACCACGAGAACCGTTCGAACCAGGCCGCGAGCACCGCCGCCACCGGCCACGCCAAGGTGTAGCGCTGCGCCTGGCGGTTGTACTCGCGGTCGAGCTGGAAACCGAGCGCCCGCGCCTCGGGTCGCAGCTTCACCAGGACCGCGCTCACCGACTCCGCCGCGTGCGAGCCGTGCCCGGCGAGGTGCTGCAGCTCCTCGAGCGGGATCCAGATCACGCGGTCCAGCGGCGTGCCGGTGGGCTCGAGCACACCCACGATCGCAAAGCGTTCCTCGTGCTCGGCCTCCGCGGCGTGGTCCAACCCGTGGCTCGGGCGGATCCAGTCCCCGATCCCGAGCCCGAGCCGGCGCGCCGCGTGGCTTCCCACCACCGCCTCCGCGTGG
>JAEZSJ010000184.1 GCA_023443985.1 Verrucomicrobiota bacterium
CGCCTCCACCGCGCGGGTGCGGCGGCTGGCGGCGGAGTCCGTGTCGTTGCCGGTTGGCGACACGTTCTTCTCGGCGCGGGCCCGCGCGCGGCCCTGGTCGCGCAGCGCGACCTCCACCCGCAGATGCGAGTAGACGTCGATGGTGGCGTTGATGCGGTCGATCATCCGGCCGGAGTGGGGATTTGCGGCAGGCTAACGAGTTGGCGCCGGTTCGCAATCGCCGGGCGGCTCACACGCGCCGGACCGTCACGAGGGTGTAGTCGTCGTCCAGGCGTTCGCTGCCCGTGAAACGCTGCACCCGTTCGAGGATGCCGTCGTTGATGGCCGCCGGGAGCTGCGTGCCCAGGTTGCGCACGGCGTCGACCAGCCGGGCGCCGGAGAACTCGGCGCCGGCCTCGTTGGGCGCCTCGGTGAGCCCGTCGGTGTAGAGCACGAAGACATCGCCGGAGGTGAAGCGCACGCGCCGCTCCGCCAGCACCGGCTCGAAGACTTCCGGCGGCACCAGCCCGATCGGCATGCCTTCCGAGCCGAGATATTCCGCGCCGCCGCCGGCGGGCCCGTGGAACAGCAACGGCAGCTCGTGGCCCGCGCGGGCGAAACAAATCTCGTCCCGCGCCGAATCGACGATGCCGTAGATCATCGTGATGAACATGCCCGGCCGGACCTCGCCGGCCATCGCGCGGTTCACGGCCGCCAGCACGGCGGCGGGCGAGTCCAGCCGCAGGGCGAACTGCCGGAGATTGGTGCGGCAGATCGCCATGAGCAGCGACGCCGCGATGCCCTTGCCGGACACGTCGGCCACGGCGATGCCGAGCCGACCGTCCGGGAGCGGGATGAGGTCGTAGAAGTCGCCGCCGACCTGCTGCGCGGGACGGTAGCGGGCGTCGATCGCCAGACCGGCGACCACGGGCACCTCCCGCGGCAACAGCAACTGCTGAATGCTGCTCGCCAGCGCCAGGTCCAGGTCGAGCTGACGTTTGTCGATCTGGTACTGGAGCAACCCCTGGCTGTGCAGCGCCATCCCCGCCTGCTCCGCCAGCGAGCATACGATCGAGAAGTCCTTTTCGTGGAACGGCAGGCCGTCGGCCGAGTTCACGACGCACAGCACACCATACGACTCGCCGCGGAACGCCACCGGGGCGGCGATCAGGGAGGTGATGCGCAACGCGGGATCGTCGTGCACGACCACCCGCGGGTCGAGGGCGGCGTCCGCCACGAGCAGCGGTTCTCCCGTCCGCAGCACCTCGCCCATCAGCCCTTCGGCCTCCGGCAACTCCTCCGAGCGGAGGATCTCCTCGAGGAAGCGCGCCCGGCTCGTCGCCTTCTGGCGCGCCGCCTCCGGCAGCCGGCGCTGGGGCGGGAACAGCCCCTCCACGGCCGCCCCGCGCAGAGTGCCGCGCGGGGTGCGCTCGAACAGGCACGCACTCAGCGCGCCGGTGCCGAGGATCGCCGTGTGCACGATCCGCTGGAGCAGCGCCTCGCGGCTGAGGTTCTCGCCGAGCGCCTCCACCATCCCGTGCATGAAATCGACGACGATCTGCTTCTCCTGCCGGACGAGTTGTTTCTCCTCGGCGTGCTGCTCCGCCTCACGCCGGACGCGTCGCGATTGCCAGTAGCCGACGAGAAGTCCGAGAAGTGCGCCGAGGAGAAGGAGGTCCATGTGCCGGGGCGAATTGCGCCGCCGTTTTATGGGCACCGCCGAGGCCTCGGGCGAGCCTTCTTCGCACGTAGCCGCGCCGGCTCACCAGCGCAGCCGCTCGAAGAAGCCGGCCCGGAGCTCCGGTCGCGGACGGACGGCGAGCACATCGTGGAGTTTCGCGAGCTGGCGCTCCACCTGCTCCAGCTTCGGATCCACGGCGACGAGCAGCAACATGCGGCTGGTGGAGCGCCCCGCGTCCGGCACGCACACGATCGCCTCGAGGTTGAACGCACGGCGCGCGAACAGGCCGGTGACGTGCGACATCGCGCCCGGGTGGTTGCGCACCTGAAGCTCGAGCACCGTGAGTTCCGTTGCCGAAGGCTCCGTGGCGGAGGCCGGCGCGGGCGGGAGGGAGAGGGAGTCAGGCATGGGCGAGCGTGGCGGGTGTTTCGGTGAGGGTGAGATGGTTCGCGGCGCCCGGGGGCACCATCGGCAGCACGTTGGCGGTCTCGTGTATCGGGATGTCGATCACACACGGGCCGGGCTCGGCGAGCGCGGTGGCAAGCTGCCCGAGCGGGTCGCGCTCGCTGTCCAGCGTCAGGCCGCGCAGGCCGAAGCCGCGGGCGATCGCCGCGAAGTCCGGCGAGGACTGGAAACGCGACGCCGAGTAGCGCTGCCCGCAGAAGAGTTCCTGCTGCTGGCGCACGAGGCCGAGGTGCGCGTTGTTGCAGACCAGCACGGCCACGGGCAGGTCGAGCTCGGCCAGCGTGGCGAGCTCCTGGATGTTCATCAGGATCGAGCCGTCGCCGCTCACGCAGACCACGCGGCGGCCGGGCGCGGCCAGCGCCGCGCCGATGGCCGCGGGCAGGCCGAACCCCATCGTGCCGAGGCCGCCGGAGGTCAGGAGCGAACGCGGGCGCCGGAACGGGAACGCCTGCGCGACCCACATCTGGTGCTGTCCCACATCCGTGGTGACGATCGCGTCGTCCGGCAGCGTCTCGCCGAGGAAGCGGCAGAGGTTCACCGGGTGCAACGGCTCGGCCGCGCGCGGCGGATGGCGGAGCGGATGGGCCT
>JAEZSJ010000196.1 GCA_023443985.1 Verrucomicrobiota bacterium
AGGCCGGGCTGGTCGGCGTCCGGCTGGTGGACGCGCGGCGGCAGGCGCGCGCCGAGGCCCAGGCGCCGGCGGCCCGCGCGGCCGAGGCGAACAGCGACATCGTCGCGCGGCTGGCGGGCTACATCGACCGCAAGCCGCAACCGCTCGAACTGCTCGCCTACGTGAACGAGCTGCGTCCGCGCCCGATCTATTTCACCAAGGTCTCGGTAGAGGGCGGGCTGCAGATGGTGGTGGAGGGCTCCACGACCACGCTCGCCGAGATCAACGAGTTCGAGGCCGCACTGCGGCGGGCGCCGGCGTTTGCCAGCGTGGAGGTGAAGAACATCCGCGCGCGCGAGGCCGGCGGCACGTTCCAGCTTTCGTTGGCCTTCCGCCCGGGTTTCTCGCTCGGCACGACCGCGCCGGCCGCGGGAGCCGCGGTCTCCCCGGTGCGGCCGCCCGTCGAGCTGGGCGCCGCGCCGTCGCTCAACTCCGCCGCTGCGCCGGAGTCCGCGGATCCGCGTCGCGGCGTCACAAGGCAACCTGGGCTCTCCGCCGCGCAGCCGCAGCCGCCGTTCGGCGGCACGTTCCCTCCGCCGCCTCCGCCCGAGGACGGCGCCCCTGAACCACCCCCGCCGCCGTCATGAGAGCGTTCTTCTTTCGTCGCAGTTGGCGCGAACGCGTCCTGCTCCTGCTGGTGCTCGTGGTGGGCGTCGTCGTCTGGCTCGGCGCCGTGGTCTCCCGCGGCCGCGCGGCGCGCGAGCGTTGGAGCGAGACGAGCGGAATGCTCGCCCACCAGCGGCAATGGCTGGCCGCCGCGCCGGAGAAGGCGCAGGAATTGCAGACCCGCCTCGCGCAGGTCCAGCAGGGGCGCTCGCTGAATGCGAACCAGCTGGTCGGCCAGCTCGACGCGGTGATCAAGCGCCAGCGCATCGCCGCGTACCGGCTCGACCCGCCCACGACCGAACGCAAGCCGCCGGTGGCGTTGCACGCGGTGTCCGTGACGCTCGACAAGACCGAGCTGGCCGCCCTCGGCGCCTTCGTCGACGACCTCCGTGCGACCCTGCCGCTCGTGAACATCGAGCAGCTCGTGATCACCCCCGACCGGCGCAACCCCGCGCAGCTCGACGTGCGCCTGAAGCTCTCCGGCCTCGAACTGCTCCAGTAGAGGCGCCCGCCGTGAACCCGTACCCGGAATTCCCTTTTCCCATGAAGCCCCGTCGCTCCCCGTTCCTGCGCTGTGTGGCCGGCGCTTCCGCCGCGCTCCTCCTCGTCGGCCTGCCTCTCCAGGGCCGCGCCCAGCCGTCGGCCGGGAGCGGGCCGGCCGCCGCGATCCAGCCGATCCCGCCGGCGGGCGACGGCGAGGCGCTGGTCGACAACATCAAGCTCAGCGACAATCCGCTCACGACCGTGCTCGACCTTCTCGAGCAGCTCACCGGCCGCTCCGTCATCCGCCCGCAGCAACTGCCCACCCCCACGTTCACCTTCAACAGCCACGGGCCGATCTCGAAGCGCGACGCGATCATCGCGATCGAGTCGCTGCTGAGCCTGAACAACATCGCGGTGGCCCCGCTGGGCGAGAAGTTCATCAAGGTGGTCGTCATCACGAACATCAAGACGGAGGCCCCCGAGCTGGTGCTCGGCAGCCTGGCCGACCAGGCGCCCTCCGGGCGGATCGTGAGCAAGCTCTTTCGGCTCGAACATCTCGATACGACGACGTTCCAGAATCAGGTGCAGCCCTTCCTCAGCCCGGGGTTCGGGGCGGTCGTGCCGTTCCAGAATTCCAGCACGATCCTCGTGACCGACACGATCTCGAACCTGCAGCGGCTCGAGTACGTGCTCGCGCAGGTCGACAAGCCGCGCGACCTCGTCACCCGGTTCTACACCCTCAAGTTCGCCCAGGCGCAGGACGTGGCCGAGAAGATCAAGGGCCTGATCGAGAGCACCCGCACCGCGTTCAACAAGCAGGCGGGGCAGGGCGGGACCGTCCCCGGGATGCCGTTGCCCCAGGCCGTGCCCCCGCCCACCACCGGCGAGGGATCGGCCGACACCGCCGCCGGCCTCGGCGCGGCGCTCATCTCCGCGACCACCAGCATCAATTTCGACGAGCGCACCAACCAGGTGATCCTCGTCGCCGACTCCACGAGCGTGCAGTTCTACGAGAACCTCATCGAGAAGCTCGATGTCCAGGCCGACCCGTCGACGCAGATCGCCGTGATCCAGGTCCAGCACGCCGACGCCAACGATGTCGCCGCCCTCCTGAGCACGTTCATCTCGGGCTCCACGGGCGGCGCCGGCCGCGCCACCTCCACCGGGAGCCGCACGAGCCGGCCGCAACGTTCGCGGGAGACGTTCCCCGGACTGGGCCGCAACAACGACCGCGACCGCGACCGCTCCGACAGCAGCCCGGCGACAACCGCCCGCACGGCCGTCTCCGCCAGCTCGCGCACCGGGGAGGGGAACGACCGCAACTCGCAGTTCAGCTCGTTCATGACGATCATCGCCGATGTGCGCAGCAACGCGATCGTCGCCTCCGGCACGCAGGACGACCTCAATATGGTCCGCGCCCTGATCAAGCAGATCGACGTGATCCTCCCGCAGGTCCAGATCGATGTGCTCATCGCGAGCGTGAACGTCGGCAAGACCGTGCAGCGCGGCATCGACGCGTTCACCAACATCACGGTGGTGGGCAACCGCATCGTCGGCATCGAGGGCGTGAAGGGCCCCGGCTACGATCTCTCGAGCATCCTCTTCAACCAGGTCGCCGGCGGCAACGACACCGTCAGCGGCAAGGCCTCGATCACGAAGACGAACGCCTGGAGCAACGTGCGCGTGCTCTCGGTGCCGAGCATCACCACGACGCACAACCAGGAGGCCGAGATCACCGTCGCCCAATCGGTGCCGATCATCACCTCGTCGTACAGCGACACCACCTCGGTCACCACCGCGCGCAACGCCTACAGCTATCAGGATGTCGGTATCGGACTTGTGGTGAAGCCGCTCATCGGCGCCGACGGCACCATCCAGATGGAGATCAGCCAAAGCGCCGACGAGATCGAGGAGTACAACGAGGACGGCCAGCCGGTGATCTCCACGCGCGCGGCGAAGTCGTTCATCAGCGTCGCCGACGGCGAGATCATCGTGCTCGGCGGCCTGCAGAAGGACACCCACGGCAAGACCCGCGGCGGCTTCCCGCTCCTCAGCGAGATCCCCGTGGTCGGCGCGCTCTTCGGGAGCAACAAGACCGAGAAGTCGCGCGACGAGATCCTCTTCTTCATCCAGCCCCGCATCCTGCGCACGACCGCCGATGCCGACCGCGTGGCGCGCGAGCAGATGGAGATTTCCGCCGGCAAGAAGATGATGGAGAAACGGGTGCAGCGGAAGGTCGTCTTCCCGCCCGAGCCGCCGCCCGCCGAGTGAAACACCCCGTGCCTCGCCACCCCGCCAGAATCGCCCTCCTCTCCGCCACGCTGCTGTGCGGCGCGACGGCGGCGCGCGCCGTGCCCGAGTCGCTGTTGCGCAACTCGCCCTTCCTGCCTTCCGGCAACGCCGCGCCCGTGGCCGCCGCGCAAAACGGCCGGCTCGAGCTGCGCGGCATCGTCTCCCTCGACGGGAAACCCCGGTTCACCATTTTCGATACGAGCAACAACCGCGCCGTCTGGCTGGCCGTGGGCGAGAGCGACGGCGGCATCCGCGCCGCCGCCTACGACGCTGCGGCGGAGGCGGTCACGGTGGAGTTCGAGGGCCAGTCGGTGCGCCTCACGATGAAGGAGGCGCAGATCGTGAATGTCGCCGTGACGCTGCCGACCACCGCCGGCGGTCCGGCCCAGCCCGCCGCGGGCGTGAATCCCGCCGCGCCGCCCAACGAGCGGGAAATCCAGGAGCGGCGCAACCGCATCATCGAGGAGCTCCGCCGCCGCCGCGCCCTGCGGCAGGCGAACCAGCAGAACAACCCGCCGCCCCGCCAATGACCCGCCCGGCCGACACGACTCTTCCGCTGCTCGCGCTGCTGCCCGAGGATGCCCGTAACCGCGTATTGGAGGCACCCCGCGGCGAACGCCTCCTGCAACTGGCCCAGGCGCTGCGGCTCGCGCCCGACCAGGCCCTGGCGCAGCTCGCGGAGGAAGCCGGGCTGACGATCGCCGCGCCCGAGGATTTCAGCCTCCCGCTCCTGCAGCAGATGCCCGTGCGGCTTGTGCACGAGTATGGCTGCGTGCCGATCGCCACCGAGGACCCGGCGGTGCTCCGCCTGGCCACGGCCTGGCCGCCCGAGGGCCGCATGGATGACTGGGTTTTCGCCGCCTGCGACCGCGAACCCGAGTGGGTGCTCGCCGCGCCGGACAAGATCGCAAAATTCCTCACCGAACACCTCGGCGTCGGTTCCGACAGCCTCGATGCCGACACGACGGTGGCCGAGACCGTGGCCGAGGAGGAGGAGGACGAGGACGCCGCCGTGATCCGGTTCGTCAACAAGGTCTTCGCACAGGCCGTGACCGACGGGGCGACCGACATCCATTTCGAGCCGCAGGAGGAGACGCTGCGCATCCGCTACCGCATCGACGGCCTCCTCGTGCCGGTGCCTGTGCCGGAAAACCTGCGACGCTTCCAGGACGCGATCACTTCGCGCCTGAAGATCATGGCGAAGCTCAACATCTCTGAGCGCCGCCTCCCGCAGGACGGCCGCATCGGCTACCGCGCCGGCGACACCCTGCTCGACATCCGTCTCTCGACGATCCCCACGATCTACGGCGAGAGCGTGAGCCTGCGTCTCCTCAACAAGAAGAACAACGCGCTCACGCTCGAGCAGCTCGGCATGAGCGCCGAGGACCAGGCCAAGATCGACGCCGTGCTCGGCCTGCCGCACGGCATCATCCTCGTCACCGGCCCGACCGGCTCCGGCAAGAGCACCTCGCTCAACGCCTTCATCCGCCGGATCAACTCCACGGACAAACGCATCATCACGATCGAGGATCCGATCGAGTACGAGGTGCCCGGTGCGAACCAGATGCAGGTGCGCCCCGAGATCGGCCTCGGTTTCGCCGAGGGCCTGCGGCACATCCTGCGCCAGGATCCGAACGTGATCATGGTCGGCGAGATCCGCGACCGCGACACGGCCGACATCGCCATCCGCGCCTCGCTCACCGGCCATCTGGTCTTCTCGACGATCCACACCAACGACGCCCCCGGCGCGATCACGCGGCTCACCGACATGGGCATCGAACCCTTCCTCATCGCCTCCGGTGTGGAGTTGGTGATCGCGCAGCGCCTCGTCCGCCGCCTCTGCCCGGTCTGCTCGCGGCCCGAGCCGATCGCGCGGCACCAGCTCGTCGACCAGCTGGCCGTGCTCGGCCTGCCCGCCGAGCTCGCCGAGGGCGTGCACGAGCTGCCCGCGGCGGTCGGCTGCGAGGCGTGCCGAGGACTTGGCTACAAGGGCCGCGTGGGCGTGTTCGAGATCCTGCGCGTCGACGACCGGCTGCACGACCTGGTCGTGCAACGCGAGTCCGCGCGGCTCATCCGCAAGACCGCGGTCGAGGCCGGCATGGCCACCCTCGAGCTCGCCGGCTGGAAGCAGGTGCGGGCCGGCCTCACCACGCTGGAGGAGATCGTGCGCGTGCTCTCGATGGCGGAAGGGAAGGGCACATGAACGTGGGCGCGTTCACGGTCCAGGGTTTCGGGGTCCGTGTTTCGGATCCGGAAATTGGCGACAGATATTTCCTCCGATCCGCGTCCGCGCTCCGGTGGCGGTGCGGGCTTGCTGCCCGCCGGGTCGTTGCCCGGGGGCGGTTCCACGTCCCGCGGCCTGCGTTCTGAGTTGCCCCCTCCATGCCGATTTTCCACTACACCGCGCGCGATGCCGCCGGGGCCGAGAGCCGGGGCAAGCTGGAGGCGGGTTCCCGCCGGCAGGCGCTCGCGCAGCTGCGGGCGCACCAGCTCGTGCCGTCGCGGCTCGACGAGGGCGGCGCGGTGGACTCCGCCCCCGGGGGCGGCGCCTTCTCGCTCGGCCGCAGCCTGGGCCGCGGGAAGCGGCATGGTCGCGAGCACGCGCTGCCGTTCCTGCGCGCCCTGATGGGGCTGGTGACCGGTGGCATCCAGGTGGCCGACGGGGTGAAGCTGCTCAGCCGGCGCCTGAGCGACCCGACGCTGCGCTCGCTCGCGGCGGCGTTGTGGGACCAGCTCAGCCAGGGACGTTCGCTCTCGCAGGCGATGACGGCGGTCGGGCCGGTGTTCGACGAGCCGACGATCAACCTGGTGCAGGCCGGCGAGGCCACGGGCCGGCTCGGGGGCGTGCTCGAGCGGTTGGTGGGCGACATGGAGGAGCGCGCCGAGCTCCGTTCGAAGCTGGTCGGTGCGCTGGCCTATCCGGCGGTGATCCTCGTGATGGCGGTGGTCGTCATCCTCATTTTCCTGTTCTTCCTGCTGCCGCGGATCGAGACCCTGCTCGCCTCGTTGCAGGGCAACCTGCCGCTGGTCACTCGCCTGTTGATCGGCTTCGCCAACTTTCTGGTGGGCTACGGCTGGTTCTGCGCGCTCGTGGCCGGGGTGGGTGTATCGATTTTCTGGGCCTGGCGGCGCAAGCCGGAGGGCCGGCTCGCGACCGACCGCTGGCTCCTGAAGGTCTCCGGGCTGGGCCCGTTCCTGGTCGCCAGCGACATCGTGCGGCTCACCCAGTCGCTGAGCCTGCTGCTCGAGAACGGCATCACCACGTTGCCCGCGCTCACGATGACCGAGCGCACGATCCAGAACCGGGTCTTCCGGGCGGCGTTCGCGGAGGCGCGCGGCAAGATCGCGGAGGGGGCCGGCATCTCCGCGGCGCTCGGCGGCACCGGGTTCTTCCCGCCGCTGGTGATCGACGTCATCTCGGTGGGGGAGAGCACCGGCGACATCGTGCCCAGCCTGAAGGAGGTCTCGCGCGACTACCGGCGGCGCATGTCGAAGCAGGTGGGTGTGCTGGTGAACGCGGTCTCGATCGGTGCGCTGC
Organism: Verrucomicrobiota bacterium; assembly: GCA_023443985.1. Taxonomy (GTDB): domain Bacteria; phylum Verrucomicrobiota; class Verrucomicrobiia; order Opitutales; family Opitutaceae; genus CAJCBL01. Next base: position 6,959 of record JAEZSJ010000196.1, read on the forward strand.
TCGCCGCGGCGGTGTTCGTCGCGCTGGTGGCCTTCGGGATCATCTCGGCGGTGTTCCAGATCAGCGCCAGCCTCAAGGCGGGCTGATCCGGCTCGCGGCCGCGAGCGGTGGCGTGCGCCTCCCCGGGGCATGGGAGGAAATCTGCCGGCGGGTGGGCGGACCAAGCTTCATGCCACGCTCGGGCAAACCATTACCGCACGATTAGGTGCGGCCCGATTCTTTTGGCGAAGGGGTGCGGGTACCTTGGTCGCGTACCAACCGCACCGTCCGTCCTCCGCCTCCGCATGCTCCGCAACCGCCAAGATGGCCTCGTCTCCCTGCACGGCATCTGGGTCACAATCCTGACCACGGCGGGCTTCTATCTCTTCACCGTCGGCACGCAGGCGACCGGCTGGGTGCGGCTGGCCCCGGGCTTCAACCGGAACCTCTATTTCCTCGCCGCCTTCATCGGCATGCTCGTGGCGGCCCGCGTCTACCTGGGATGGTTCGACAAGCTCGCGCGGCTGTCTTGGGGCGATGCGATCTACGTGACGCTGCAACAGGTGGCCCGGCTGGCGCTGGTGCTGTTCGGCGTCGCGTTCGCGATCAAGGACGCGAGCGTGTCGCGCGTCTTCCTCGGCACCTATCTCGCCCTCACCGGGGTCGTGCTACTGGTGGCGAACCGCTACCTCCCGCGCCTCATCGCCCAGTTTGTCTTCAAGTCGCACTCGATCCCCACGATCGTGGTGGGCGCGCCCACGGCGATCCCCGGCTTCGCCGAGTGGCTCAGGGAACAGGCCAAGCTCGGGGTGGATGTGCTCGGCTGTGTCGTGAAGCGCGGCGATTCCGCGGCGCCGTCCCCGTTGGTGCTGGGCGAGCTCGAGCGGCTGGGCCCGATCTTGGAGCGCCACCCGGCGAGTCAGCTGATCCTCCCGCTGTTCTATCTCGAGGCCGCCGACACCAGGCGCGTCATGGCGCTGGCGCGGGAGGCCGGCTGCCGCGTGCGTCTGGTGGAGAACTTCGAGAACGGCTTCGAGCACCCGCTGTCCATCGACCACACCAGCGGCGGCCTCGAGGTGATCGGCGACGGCGGTGAACCGCTCGAGAATCCGGTGAACCGCGGGATCAAGCGGGCTTTCGACATCGCCGTGTCGCTGCCGGTCGTGCTGTTCGTACTGCCGCCGCTGACGTTGTTCGTCGCGCTGGTGCAGCGCTGGCAGGCGCCGGGCCCGGTGTTCTTCCGGCAGGTGCGCTACGGCGAGGGGCGGAAGACGTTCCTGATCTTCAAATTCCGGACCATGTACGTGGCGACGCAGAACGCGGCCAACGAGAAGATCCAGGCCAAGCAGGGCGACGCGCGAATCTACCCGCTCGGCCGGCTGCTGCGGAAGACCAGTCTCGACGAGATCCCGCAGTTCCTGAACGTGCTCTTCGGCGAGATGAGCGTCGCCGGCCCCCGGCCGCACCTCGTGCAGCACGACGACGAGTTCGCCCGGATGGTCGCCGATTACCGGATGCGCCACTTCGTCAAGCCGGGCATCACCGGACTGGCGCAATGCAACGGCTACCGCGGTGAAATCACGCACATCGGGCTGCTCTTCAAACGAGTGCAACACGACATTGAATACGTGCACTCGTGGTCCCCGGTGCTCGATCTTTTGATCGTCCTGCGCACCGCGCGGCAGGTGCTCTTCCCGCCCAAGTCCGCCTATTGAACGGCGCCGCGGGGCGGGTCCGGCGCGGCGGGTTCAGGCCGCGGGCAGTCGCCCCATCCACTCGAGCAGGTGCTGCGCGCAGTCGTCCCAAGTGGCGACGCGGCGCGAGCGCGCCTCGGTGGACAACCGGGGGAGCATCTCGGGCTCGGTCAGGAGCCGGCGCACCGCCGCGGCGAAGCCGTCGGCATCGGGCGTGGCGACGCCGAGGCAGCCGCCGCCCGGCACGAGTTCGCCCGTGGCGCCGGAGGCGGCGCAGAGGCAGGGCTTGCCGCGGACGAGGCTCTCGATCACCGGCAGGCCGAATCCTTCGATCATCGAGGGGTAGATGGAGAACGTACAGTCCGCCCACGCCTGCTCGAGCTGCGGCTCGTCGAGCACGCCGTCGAACCGGACCGGGCGCCCGGCGGCGCGGAGTCGCTCGATCTCGCGCAACGCGGTGGCCGCGGTCTCGGGACGCGGCAGGCCGACCAGGCGCAGTTCGAAACGGAGCCCCTCGGCCCAGAGCCGCTCCGCGGCGCCGAGCAGCGCGAGGTGGTTCTTCCGGCCTTCGATCGAACTCACGCACAGAACCTGCGGCGTGCCGTTCGCGGGTGTCCGCGGAGGGGGCGGCGCCGGCGGCGGATCGACGCCCAACGGCACCACGGTCACCGGTGGTTGGCGCACGGCGCCGAGCCAGTCCCAGTAGCCCGTGAGGTAGTCGGCCGAGGTCTGCGAGATCGCCGCGATGCCGTCGAAGCGCAGCAACTCCTGCATGAAACCGGGAAAACGGGCGACCGTCTTGGCCGGCGTGTGCTCGGGGTGCGTGAGCGGGATGGCATCGAA
>JAEZSJ010000213.1 GCA_023443985.1 Verrucomicrobiota bacterium
GGCGTGTGTTCCGGGGCGGGCGCGGGGGCGGAGGCTGGGGCGGAGGCTGGGGCGGTCGCCGGCAGGCGCGCGTTGCGGGTGCCGTGCACGGTGAGGATCAGCTCGTCGGTGCAGGCGTTGAGGGCACCGACCTGGGCGGCGAGTTCCTCGACGGTGGCGGCGGATTCTTCGGCGGAGGCGGCGTTGGCCTGGGTCATCTCGTTGAGGCGGACAACGGTCTTGTTCACCTCGGTGACGCCGTTGCTCTGCTCCTGGGAAGCTTGGGCGATCTCGGCGACGAGGGCATCGATCTCGCGGATCTGGCCGCCGATCTCCTCCAGCCCGCCGGCGACAGTGGCGCTGATCTGCACCCCGCGTTCGCTCTTGGTGATCGAGTCCTCGATGAGCGAGGCGGTCTCGCGGGCGGCCTGGGCGCTGCGTTGGGCGAGGTTGCGCACCTCCTCGGCGACGACGGCGAAACCGGCGCCGGCCTCGCCGGCGCGGGCGGCCTCGACGGCGGCGTTGAGCGCCAGGATGTTCGTCTGGAAGGCGATCTCGTCGATGGCCTTCACAATCTTGGCGATGTTGTCGCTGGCGGTCTTGATCTCGCCCATGGCGGAGCGCATCGCGCCGACATCGGCGATGCTGCGCTCGGCAACTCCGCGGGCGGTGGAGACCTTCTCCTTGGCGGTGGTGGAGTGGTCGGCATTGCGGCGGGCGACGCTGGAGATCTCCTCCAGCGTGGCGCTGGTCTCCTCCAGCGAGGCGGCCTGCGCGCTGGCGCCATCGGCGAGCTGCCGCCCGGATTCGCGGATGGTCGTCGAGGCGGACTCGACGCGGTCGGCGCTGCTGTGCACGCCCGAGGCCACGCGGCTGATGGGGCGCATGATGGAGCGCTGGATGATCAGGAAGACGACGGTGCCGCCGACGAGGACCACGAGCGCGGCGAACGACAGGTTGGCCATGCGCTGCCTTCGCGTGGCGGCGGTGGTGGCCGCGAGGCGCTGGTCGAGGGCGGCGGCGGCGGTGCCGGCGAGCGCGGTGAGTTGTTGGCGGACCCTCTCGGTGGCGGCGTTGAGGGCTTCGGCCTTCGCCCGGGTGGCTTCGCGGGCCGCGCTGTCGCCGCTCATGCCGGAGAACACCGCGTTGCGCAGTCCGTCGAGGGCGGCGAGTTCGTCATGCAGCGCCTCGATCCGCGGTTCATCGAGGCCCGCGGCCGTCGCCGAGCGGGCGATGGCCGCGAGGGCGGCGCCGGCTTCCGCGTTCCCGCTCGCCGCGCCCTGCAGTGTATCCGTATCGCCGGTCATGATCGCATCGGTGTAGGCCTTGGCACCCGCCTCGAACTTGAAGAGCGCAGTCTGGCATTGGAGGGAGATCGGCACGCTGATCGAACCGATCGCAGCGAGTTCCTTCTCCCGCATCGCACCTGCGAAGAACCCGACCGCGGCGGAAGCGACATAGCCGACGACGAGGATCGCCATTCCCATGAGGAGTTTGGTGCGGATGCTGAGTTGATTCTTCATGATCGCGGGGCGAGGGGAGGCTAGCGGACGGCGACGGTTTTCACGCCTTCGGGCGGGGTGCCGCCGGCGACGTAACCGAAGGCGCCCGGCGTCTTCGCCACGAAGGCGAGCAGGTCGGCCTCGGTCTTGAACGCATCGGGGGCGCTGCCCTTTCCGGTGAAGACTTGCTTTTTCCAATACTTCTCAAACTGGTCGGCGGAGCGGGCTGTGAACTCCTGGACGACGGCGTCGTGGGTGGGGCCCTGGGTGAGCACCGCGAGCTTCACGAGCCCGCCGGCGTCCCACCTGGTCTTGTTGCCGAGGAGGATGTTCTTGATCTCCTCCTTGGACAGGGAGTCGGGGCCGGAGGGATTGGTGACGAAGACGGCGTCCGCCGCGGAGGCGAGGGTCGCGCCCGCGAGGAGGAGGCAGAGGAGGAACGGTCGGAGGACGGTTTTCATGGCGCACCGCATGGGCATCAGAAGCTGAAGGTGGTCTTGGCGACGAGGTAGGCCCACGTCTTGTCGGTGCCGCTGTGGCGGTTGTCGTCGCCGGCGGAGAAGACGAGCGAGCGGCCGTCGAGAAGGTGGCCCTCGAGCTTGACGATCCAGTTGTCGGTTACGGCATAGCTGACCGCCGCGGCCCAGTCCTTGGTCCTGGTGAGCGGGTCGCGCGGCCCGGTGGAACCTTTGCGCATGGTGTTCTCATGGGCGTAGTAGACGCCGAGGCCCAGCCGGTCGGTGGCCTGGTAGGTGACCATCGCGTAGTATTGCTCGAGGTGGTTGGCGAAGCGGTTGGACGCGGGCAGACCGATCGCGGCGATGGCCGGGGTGTAGATCTCGCCGTCGGTCTCGTCCCTGCGTTTGTATTCGGCGGCGAAGACCCATTTGTCGCGGGTGTATTCGGCGGATATGACATCGATCTGGACGCGGGTGCGGCTGGTCACCAGGGTGCCGGCGAAGAGGCCGGAGTGGTCCCAGGTGCCGGCGCCGAAGCCCGTGTCGACCATGGTGGCCAGGGCGAGATAGCTGCCGCGCATCAGATCCTTCGTGCTGAGGGTGCCGGTGAGCACGATCTTGGGGGTCTCCAGGTACGAGTACCCGACGCGCAGGCCCTCGAGCGGGGTGTTCCAGAAGAGCGAGCCGCCGAAGGTGCCGTCCTTGAACTCGCACTCGTCGTAGCGCGCCAGGTTGTTGATGCCGCCAATGAAAGGGTTGTCGCCGTCGATCGACTCCTTCCAGCCGCCATAGAGCTGGTAGTCGAGCGAGCCTGATTTGCCCAAGCCGATGTGGCCGTAGAGACTGAGCCCGTCCATCGACGCGGTCACGGCGCGGTAGGGCTTGGGATAGACGGGGTAGGGCAACGAGGCGAAGGTGCGGATCGCATCCAGGTCCTGGGAATCGTTGTAGAGGCCGAGCGGGATCTTGTTCCGCCCGAGGCGCAGGCCGAAGTACTCGTTGAACGAGTAGTCCAGGTTGGCCCAATCGAGCGTGATGTCGCTGAAGTCGCCGATGGTGTAGCCGTAGAGCTGGGCGCCGACGCGCAGGCCATTGTCGAAGCGGTGGCTGCCATTGAGCACCACATCCACCAGGTTCAGATCGATCGCCTTCCGGGTGTCGCCGAGGTAGTTGTACGTGTCCGAGTAGCTGGCGGTCACGGAGATCGAACCGTGGATGTCGATGCCGCCGGCATCGATGGCATGGAGATCGGCGAAGCCGAGGGCTGGGGTGAGGACCAACAGGCGGATGAGTTGGCGTGAGAACGGATTGTTCATGGTCGGAAGAGCCGGAGATCTCGCGCGTGGTGGAAACGATGGACTGCCGGCACCGAATCGCCCCGCCTCGAGCGATAGTGAATATGTGTTAACCCGCCGTATCGGCGGGATGCGCGAAAACTTGAGCCGAGGGGGCGGCTGGAGCGGCCGTTTGACAGGGCGGAGCGTGACCTTAACGTCCGCGCCACTTCGCATGCCCTACACCGACAAACGCGATCAATGGACCAGCGGGCAAGGCCTCTGGGCCCACGTGCCGGCCGAGCAGTGGAACGACTGGGCGTGGCAGCTCAAGAACCGCGTCACGACGCTCGAGCAGCTCGAGAACCACCTGGAGCTCACGCCCGAGGAGCGCGCCGGGTGCGAGTACGCCAACCACAAGCTCGCGTTGGCGATCACACCGTACTTCTTCAACCTGATCGACCGCGAGGACCCGAACTGCCCGGTGCGCAAGCAGTTGATCCCGCGCGCCGGCGAGATGGTGGTATCGGCCGAGGAGATGCTCGATCCGGTGGGCGAGGAGCACACGATGCCGGTGCCCGGGCTCGTGCACCGTTATCCGGACCGGGTCCTTTTCCTGATCACGGACCGGTGCGCCTCGTACTGCCGCTACTGCACGCGCAGCCGCCTGGTCAGCAACGCGCAGGACTACAATTTCCACCCCGAGTACGAACGCGGGCTGCGCTACATCGAGGAACACCCCGAGGTGCGCGATGTGTTGCTCAGCGGCGGCGACCCGCTGCTCCTCTCCGATCGCAAACTCGACCACATCCTTGGCCGCTTGCGCGCGATCAAGCACGTCGAGTTCATCCGCATCGGCTCGCGCATCCCGGTCTTCCTGCCGCAGCGGATCACCCCGGAGTTGTGTGAGGTGCTCAAGAAGCACGGTCCGGTCTGGATGAGCATCCACGTCAACCACCCGAAGGAGTGCACCGAGGAGCTGCGCGCCGCCTGCGAGCGGCTGAGCTTCGCCGGCGTGCCGCTGGGCAACCAGTCGGTGCTGCTGCGCGGCGTGAACGACGACGCGGAGGTGATGAAGGCGCTCGTCCACCGGCTGCTGCGGATGCGCGTGCGGCCGTATTACCTCTACCAATGCGATCTGATCACCGGCAGCGCGCACTTCCGCGTGGATGTGCGCAAAGGGCTGGAGATCATCCAGGCGCTGCGCGGCCATACGACCGGTTACGCGGTGCCGCAGTACGTCATCGATGCCCCCGGGGGCGGGGGCAAGGTGCCGATCAATCCGGAGTACGTGGAGAAGATCACCGACGACGAGGTGGTCTTCCGGAACTACGAGGGGGCACGCTACACCTATCCGCTGCGCAGCCATCGCGTGGCGCCCGCGATCGAAGCGCCGCCGGCCGTGCACGAAAGGCGTTGCGGGTGCAGGCTTTAGGCAATTTCGACGCGGTGGCTCCGGCCACCGCTTTTTTTTTCCCGTTTTTCCTAAAGTCCCGGCGGGCCGTTCCGATAACACGGCTGTAGTTCTCGCAGTTTGTTTGTGTTTAGGGTTTGCACGGGCCGCCAGCGCCCCTAGGGCGCGGCGGCCTCCGTGTTTTTCCGGACCGGCGTTTCCCCGGAGGAGGGTGCCGGATGCTTGCGTGGGCTCCCGCCGCGGCTCTGAATGGCCGCAATGATTTCGTTCAGCGAGGCCAAGGCTGCGCGCCGGAAGAAACCGCGCCAACTCGAGCGGGTCGTGCATCTGCACCTCGTCTTGCGCGATTCCGAGCCGCCGATCTGGCGCCGGATGGTGGTGCGGGAGTCGATGTGGCTGTCGCGCCTGCACGACGCGATCCAGGTCGCGTTCGGCTGGTTCGACTACCAGGTCCATCGTTTCGCCGTGGGCGACACCGTGTACGGGAATCCAGTGCGTCGGGAGAACGAGACGCTCGTCGAGGACGACCGCGACTTCACGCTGGCGGATCTAGGGCTCGGTCCCAAGGAGCACCTGCTCTACGAGTACTGCTTCGGCGACTCTTGGCGCATCGACATCGTCGCGGAGAAGTTCGAGGCCGCCAAGAAGGGCGTGCGCTATCCCCACCTCGCTGGCGGCCAGCTCAACGGTCCCCCGGAGGACTGCGGCGGACCGGCCGGCTTCAAGGAGGTGCTCTATTCGCTGACACACCCCGAGGAGCCCTTGTCGAAGGAGTGGCTCGACTGGCTCGGCGAGGGCTTCGACCCGCACGAGTGCGACCTCGCGAAACTGAACAAGGCGCTCGCGAAGCTGCCGAAATAGCCCGCGCCGCGCGCCGCCGCGGGCGGGGCGCGTCCCGAATTTCCATGTCAGCCCGTCGATCCCGTCGCGAGCGCCCGGCGCCGCTCAAGTTCGTGTTCTGGTTCAACGCGCTGCTGCTGGCCGCGCTGGGCGGCTGGTATTTCGTGCAGCCGCCCGCGCGCCAGGAGGAGGTGCGCCTGCTCGTGGGCAACTATCTCGCGAGGGAGAAGCGCGTCGCTCTGGTCGATGTCGTCCGCGACATCTGGACACTCTACTATGGCGACGAGTTTGTCGCGGCGGCGCGCCCGCGGAGCCGTGACCACGCGGCGCTCTACGCCGGGGGCGCGCGTCCGGTGGCGACGCAGACGCGGGTGCGCGTGCTCGAGAACCGCGGCTACGTAGTCGGCTACAGCGACCTGTTGCGTTCGCCCTTGTGGGCGGCCTACCGCGTGTGGGATCTCGAACGTCTTCCTGCGCCTCCGGAGCGGCCGGAGCGTTTCGCCGCGGATCTCCGCACGGTGGCGCGGGTGCAGCCGGAGGATTTCGCCGGCGGCGGCTACGACCGGGGCCACCTGGCGCCGAACTACGCGATCGCGACCCGTTTCGGCGCCCCCGGGCAGGTGGAGACGTTCCTCATGTCGAACATCGTGCCGCAGAAACACGCGCTCAACGCGGGGCTCTGGAAGGATCTGGAGATGCGGGCGGCGACCAGCTACCCCGCCCGTTTCCGCGAGATCTGGGTGATGGCGGGCCCGGTGCTCGGGTCCCGGCCGGTCCGCCTGCGCGGCGGCGTGCCCGTGCCGGAGGCGTGCTGGATGGTGCTGCTCGACGAGCATGAGGGGCGCGTGCGGACCACTGCGTATCTGTTTCCGCAGGATGCGCCGGCCGAAGGCTCCCCGGCGCGGTATCTCACGAGCATCGACCGTCTCGAGGCGCTCACCGGGCTCGACCTGTTCCCGGACCTGCCCGACGACGCCGAAGCGGTCCTGGAGGCGCAGGTGGCGCCCCGGCCTTGGTGAACCGTCCGGCTCCGCCGCGGTGGGGCACAAGAAACGCGCCGCCTTTCGCGCGGCGCGTCGTGGGACGGGGCGGGCTCAGTAACCGAGCCGCTGGAGCTGCGAACCGAGCTCGGCCTGGAACGCCTGGACGTCGGCCTGGCTCGGCTTGTAGCCCTTGTTCGCCGCGTCGAGCATGAGGCGGCCGTACTGGTCCATCGCCCACTTTGCGGACACCCCGTCGCTGAAGGTCACATTGCCGCTGACCAACGAGCCGGGGCGGGTGAGCCGGTCGACCTCGACCTTGACGTTCGACAGGCCGGCGGCCGCGGGCTCCTCCGGCGGCAGATCGTCGGGCAGATCCTCCTCGAGGACCTCCTCGGCGGCCTCGGCCTCGTCCGCACCGCCGGTGACGGCGTCCTTGAGTTTGCCGAAAAGGCCCTTCTTGGCCGGCGGCTCGGCGGGGGCGGGCGGGGGCGGGGGTGGCGCGGGCGTGGGTTCCGGCGGCGACTTCAGCTCGAGCCCGAGGTCGTCGACGAGGAAACGCACCTCCATGTAGGTCATGGAAAGTTTCAGGTCCTCGGTGAGCTTGCGCTGGATGACGGCGAGGGAGTCGCCCGCGGCGACCCATTGGGAGACGGCGGCGCGTTGTTCGGGAGTGAGAGTCATGGTTGGCGGAACAGGGCGCGGACATTGCGGCGCGCCGCCGGGCTTGGCAAGTCGCCGGCAAGCCGCTGCCGGCACCGGCGACGACAAAGTTGCACGGAGGGGCGGCGCAGCCGTGAGCGTGGCTGGGGGGCGGGTGGCGGAGCACACGGGCGATGCGCCGCGGCGTACGCGCTGGCGACGATCGCCCCGGGGCCGGGGCTGCCAATGGGAAAGCCCCGCCGGGATAGGGCGGGGCCGGGGGAACGCGAATGGTTTGATCGGCCTATCGCCAGTCGCGAAGACCGTAGCGGGCGAGGAGCGCAGTGAGTTCGCCGGATGCGCGGAGGCTGCGGAGACCCTCGTCGAACTGCGCCGCAAACCGACGGCCTTCGTCGTTGGGCGAGAAGCCGACATAGATCGGTTCGACGGTTCCCTTGAAGACGACCCGGAACTGGTTGCGATCGAGTTCGTGGCTGCGGAGGTACCACAGCAGGATCGGCTCGGACTCGACCACCACGTCGATCTCACGGGCCTGCAGCTTCTGCATGAGCATTTCGAGCGGTTCGTCCCCTTCGGCGACGAACACCTTGTCCTTGGCGGCGCAGCGTTCGATGTAGGTGTCGAGGGCGGGCCAGTAGGTATAGCCTTTGATGACGCCGAGCCGGGCATGGCGGAACGAGGCGACATTGTCGTATGTCCAAGTGCTGTCGGCGCGGGTGATCAGGCAGGTGGCGAGCGAGCCGATCGGCTCCGCGGGGAGGACGAGTTCCTTCCCTTCCTCCTGGTTCGGCCCGATCGCGCCCGTCATCTCGCCGGCCTTCACCTTCTCGAGCGCCTCGTCGTAGGGCATCACCGTGTAGTCGACCTTGGTGCCGGTCGGCTCGAAGATTTTCCGGGCGAGCTCCACGACGTACCCGGGTTTGGCGTCGGCCGGATCGCCGTTGTACGGCATCCATTGGTCGGCGCAGAGTTTGACAACCGGTTCCCCGGCGGAGGCGAGGGCGGCGCCCACGGCCAACGAAAGCATGAACATCAACCCGCGACTGGTTTTCATACACCCGCGCCAATCGGACACTAGGGAGAATTCTTCACTGCAAATTTGCCCGACGGGGCGGGGTGCGTGGTTGGATATTCCGGACGCGCGGCGGGGCGACCGGCTCCGGCGGAGGTGGCCGCGGCTGTAGTCGTAGCGGCGGGTACGGACCCCAGGCGTTGTTCAACTGAGCCGGTCGAGGCGGCGGATCGCGAGCACCAGCAGGAGGCAGCCGGCGCCGGCGGCCCAGACGATCGACTCGAGCGACAACTGCGCCGAGAGCCAGCCCGCGGCGGCGGGGAAGAGCGCGGCGCCGACGCAGGCCGCGCCCGACTGGCGTCCGATCACCGTTGCGACGGCATCCGGCGCGAAACGGCGCGGCACCTCGTGCATCAACCCCGGATAGATGGGGGAGAAGCCGAGCCCGAGAAGCCCGAGTGCCAGTCCGGCGAATACGGCGTGGTCGGCGACGAGGAAGAGCGCGGCGCCGAGGCAGGCGAGCAGCGCACCGCCGGCCACGAGGCGGCGGTTGCCCCAGCGGTCCACGACGAAGCCGTTGGCGATGCGCCCGCCGGTGATCGCGGCGTAGAACAACGAGACGCACACGCCCGCCGCGCCCTGCGGCAGCTGCCGGCCCACGACGAGGATCGAGTTCGCCCAGAGCCCGATGGTCATCTCGGTGGCGACGTAGAGGAGGAAGATCGAGGCGGAGAGCCACCCGGCGGCGGAGTTGGCCGCGTGCAGCGGAGGAGACAGGTCCTCGCCGCGGGGGGCGGGCGCGGTCGTGGCGGCCGCGTTTCGTTCCGGCACCTCCTTCCACAGCCGGAGCGTGGCCAGGAAGACCGCCGCCAGGCCGAGCTGGAGCGAGCCGATCAGGAGGTAGCCGCCACGCCAGCCGTGTGCGGTGGTGAGCGCGTGCGTCATGATCAGCGGACCGGACGTGGCCCCGATCCCCCAGCACGCGTGGAGCCAGTTCATGTGCCGGCCGGTGTAGTGGCGGGCGACATAGCTGTTCAACCCGGTGTCGACCGCGCCCGCGCCGAGGCCCAACGGCACGGCGGCGGCCACGAGCCACGCGAAGGTCGGCACCTGCGAGGTCGCCACCAGTGCGCCGCCGGTCAGCACGCAGCTCAACAGCACCACGGGTCCGGTGCCGAACCGCGCCAACACCCGGCCGCTGGTGAAGCTCGCGGTGGCCGAGAGCAGGGTCGCGACGACCATGATCACGCCGGCGGCATCGAGCGGTTGCCGCAGGTCCAGATGCATCCGCGGCCAGGCGACACCCAGCGTGCCGTCGGGCAACCCGAGGCTGATGAAGCCCAGGTAGATGATCGGCAGCAGGAGCGCGGCGGTGCGGCGGGACATGCGGGGGCGAGGGTGGAGACCGCGGCCGCCGGGGACAACCAGCGAGCGTGGCGGCGCGTCGGGCCCGGCGCGCCGTAGGGCGCCCGTCCGGACCGGGACGACGCGGAGCGCCTCAGCGGCTCCCGATCGACAAGCCGGCGAGGTTTCCGAGGAGCCGCTTGGCCAGGAAGTCGGTCTGTTTCGCGGAGAGCTCCTTCAGCCCGCGCTGGGCGAGGGCGATGAGCGAGGAGAGTTGATCCTGGGTGAAGGTCGCTTCCTCGCCCGTGCCCTGGACTTCGACGAAGTTGCCGCGACCGGTCATGACGACGTTGAAGTCGACCTCGGCGTCCTTGTCCTCGACGTAGTTGAGGTCGAGGATCTCGCGGTTGTCGAACAAGCCCACGCTGACTGCCGCCACGGAGTCGGTGAACGGGTTCTCCCCGAGGCGTTTCTCGCCGATGAACTTCTCGACCGCCAGTCGCGCGGCGAGGTAGGCGCCGGTGATCGAGGCGGTGCGGGTGCCGCCGTCGGCCTGGAGCACGTCGCAGTCGACCCAGAGGGTGTTGTCGCCGAGTTTCTTCAGGTCGATCACGGCGCGGAGGGAGCGCCCGATCAGGCGCTGGATCTCGACGGTGCGGCCGTCGATCTTGCCCTTCGAGATGTCGCGCGCCTTCCGGTCGAGCGTGCTGTAGGGCAGCATCGAATATTCGGCGGAGAGCCAGCCGCCGGCGACGCCCTGCTGGCGCATCCAGGTGGGAACCTTGGGTTCGATCATCGCGGCGCAGATGACGCGGGTGTTGCCGAAGGCGACGAGCACGGAGCCGTCGGCATTGGGCGCGATGTCGGGCTGGAAGGAGACGGGCCGGAGTTGATCGGGGCGGCGGCCGTCGGGGCGGGCGAAGTCGGTCATCGCGGGACTCAACCGGCAGGGCCGGCGCGGAGCAAGCGTGGAGGCGGGCAGGGGCGACCGCTTCGTGCCGCGGGAGCGCACGTCCCGTGACCGGAGGTCGGGCGACGGCGGGGATTCAGCTCAGCTGGGCGAGCTGTTGCCGGGCGCGGTCGAACTCGGCCCGCATCTCGGCGAGGACCAGCGGCGCCTCTTCGGGCAGGTGGGCCTTGAGCTCGAGTTGGCGGCCGAGTTCGGCCAGTCGCGCGACGCCCATGTTGCCGCAGCTGCCCTTGAGCGCGTGGGCGGCGGCCTTGGTCTGCGGCACATCCGCCGCCTGCATCGCCTGTTCGGCCCCGGCCAGGTGGCGCGACGCCTCGGTCTGCCAACTCTCGACGATCTCCTGCAGCACCCCGGGACCGGCATCGACACACAGTTCGTGGAGCATGGCGACGCGTTCCGGGTCGAGCGTGGGCAGGTTCGGGAAAAGGTCGGCCATGGCGGTGCTGGAGGAGCTCATCTGCCGACGCATATCGGCGTGCCGCCCGCCGGCCTTGAGCGCGTTTTCCGGAGGCGCGCCGGACGCGCCATTAGTTCAACGCATCCTGCAATGCGGGAAACGCAACGCGGCTGAAACTTCGGTTCGCTTCCTGCAATTTCGTTTACATGGTTTCCCGCCGGTTGGTTTAGTCCCCCGGCGCCCACCACGTCGCCAATCTAGAACTACCCATGAGCGCTCCCGACTCGCGCAAATCCTTCCTCGCGAAACTCACCCTGTGCGGCGTCGCCGTG
>JAEZSJ010000226.1 GCA_023443985.1 Verrucomicrobiota bacterium
CGTACCGCGGTCCTTGCGGAGGAGGTGGCCGGTTCGTCCGTCGGCTTACACGGACCGTCGGCAACATCGAGGACGTGAAACAACTGGTACGTGCTTCCGGCGCGCTGGCGGCGAACTGCATCGAAGCCAACGAAGCGCTCGGCCCGAAAGATCGGGTGCTGCGCTTTCGCATTGCCCGCCAGGAGGCGAAGGAAAGCCGGCTTTGGCTTCGCCTTCTCGACACGGGCGCGGCTCCCGAACTGGACACCGAGCGCCAACGGCTCCGTCAAGAAGCCCACGAGCCGAAACTCATCCTCACAACCCTCATCAAGAAACTCGAGTCGACCGCTTTGGCTCCGATTTCCTTGGCGTTTGGCGGTTTGGACCTTTGAGATTTCCCCCATGAAAAGCATGACCGGCTTCGGCCGGGCCGCCGCGCCCTTCGCCGGCCACGAACTTTCCGTCCAAGTTTCCTCCGTCAACCGACGCGGGATCGAGATCGCCGTCAGTCTCCCCGACGAGTGGCGCGAACTCGAGGCCGCCGTCGGCGACCGCATCCGCACCGTGGCGACACGGGGTCGCATCTCGGTCTCCGTCTCGGTCCGCGCCCCCGAGGGCCGCGCCGAGGGCCTGCCCGACGCGGCCACGCTCGGGCGCGCGCTCGACCACCTCGCCGCGCTCGCCGCCGGACGCGGGATCCCCTTCGCCCCCGATGCGAGCCTGCTCTGGCAGATCGCCGCCAGCCTGCGCAACAACCACGATCTGCCCGCCGCCGAGGCGGCGCAGGCATCCCTGCTCGCACTCGTCGACCAGGCGCTCGCCGGGTTCGCCGCGATGCGCGCCCGCGAAGGCGCCGCACTCCAGGCCGACATGCTCGCGCGGGTCACGCTCATCCGCGGCCACTTCGACGCCATCGCCGCGCGCGCCCCCCAGGTCGCCGCCGGCTACCGGGAGAACCTGCTCCGCCGGCTCCGCGACGCCGGCCTCTCGATCGATCTTTCCGACGAACGCGTGCTCAAGGAGATCGCGCTCTTCGCCGACCGCTGCGACATCGCCGAGGAGATCACCCGCGCCCGCAGCCACCTCGACCAACTCGACTCCCTGCTGCGCGCCGAGGGCGAGATCGGCCGCAAGACGGAGTTTCTCCTGCAGGAGCTCGGCCGGGAGGTGAACACCACCGGCAGCAAGGCCAACGACCTCGTGATCGCGAAGCTGGTGATCGAGGCGAAGAACGAGCTCGAGCGCATCCGCGAGCAGATCGCCAACATCGAGTAGCCGCCGCGAACAACCACCGCGCCGGCACGACCATTTTTCAGATACGATCGCGCCTCCACTCCGTCGATGCGGGATGGCCCGGCCCGCCGCCGGCTGCGGCCGAGAGTGGTGATCGCCCCCACCCCGCCCGGGCCGGGCCCGCCACAAGGCGGCCCGGACAAAGACTCAGAACGTGTAGCCGAGCGTCGCCCCGAGCGTGAGGTTGGGGCTCGCGTCGGTGAACCCGTGCATCGCAAACAGCATGAGCCGGGACTTCGGGGTGAACTGGTGTTGCGCAAAGGCCATGAGCTCAAACGCATCGTCGCCGCCCGTGATCGTCCGCTGCCGCCAGGTGACGGAGCCGCCGACCGTGGTCTTCTCCGAAGCCTGCGACGCGAGGCCGAGCGAGGCGAACATCCCGTCCTCCATCGCGTACTCCGCGCTGCTTCCCAGGAACTGATAGCCGGCGTTCCCGAAGACGACCGCCTTGCCGACCGTGCGATAGACATCGAACTGGATCGCCGTATCCATCTTTCCTGTTCCAAGCCCCTTGTCCTCGTCGGCCGTGGGGATCTTGACGCGACCGCTGATCTCGCCGGTCTACCCTTCGGCCAGCATGAAGCTGCGGGCAAGTGTCACCGAGAGATCGCCCAAGCCGCTCTCGGAGCGGGATTCGGCGCCGGTCCCGGTGCCGCCGACCACCGATGCGGGACCATCCAGCCGGATGTACGGGATGGTTCCCTGCAGCCGCCACCCGTTGCCTTCGAACGTCGGCATCGCCATGGCGATGAGCACGTCCGTGTCTTCGGCGAGCCCGTAGTCGCCGCGGGCGAAGACCAGGCTGGTGTCGAGTTTCACCGCCAACTCGTCCTCGACCACCACGGCGTCGGTTTGCGCCATGATGCTCGAGACGACAAGAAGTGCGGCGGCCGGAAGTGTCTTCAGCACAGTATGTGGATTCATCATTGGACGGGGTGTAGTTGCACAATCGAGCCACGCAAAAAGTTGCGTGGCTCGTATCGGAGTCAAACTGCCAGCCTAGTTCGTCGGTGCCGGCGCATCGACCCGATCGCGAGTGCGGTCGCGCACCGGGGTGGTATCCTCGCCACTACGATCCTGGGTGCGGTCGCCCGCCTCGGCGGTGTCGTCGCCGGCCCGCTCCCGCGTGCGCTCCAACTCGGGAACACTGTCCTCTCCGCTTCGCTCCCGGGTCCGGGTCATCGTCCCCGCGGCTTCGTCCCCCGCACGCTCGCGGGTCCGGGTCATCGTGCCGGCCGCTTCGCCGCCGGCGCGTTCGCGGGTCCGCGTCATCACGGGCGTGCCGCTCTCGCCGGCCCGCTCCCGCGTGCGCTCCTGGTTGGCGCGGGCGAGGCCGGTGTTCTGCACTCCGGCCACCTGACCGGCGCGGGCAAGTCCTTGGGCCGCGTTGGCGTTCGCCATGGCATTGGCTTGGTTCAAGCCGGTCTGCGCCGCGGTGGCGGCGTGCATGGCGGAGTCGGCTGCGCGAACGGCCGAGGCGGCGCCGCGCGAGGCGTTCCCCGCCGCATTTGCCGCGTTCCCCGCCGCATTTGCCGCGTTGGCCGCGGCGTTGGCCGCGATTCCGGCATTGGCCGCAGCGTTGGCCGCGGCGGTCGCATTGTTCGCGGCGTTGGCCGCGTTGGTGGCCGCAGTAGCTGCATTGTTCGCGGCATTGCCTGCGTTGGCCGCCGCGTTGGCGACTTGTGCCGCGGTATTGGCCGCGTTCGCAGCGTTGCTCGCCGCGTTCGCAGCATTGTTGGCGCCGTTGGCCGCATGAGTGGCGACCTGTGCGTGCTGCCCGATTCCGGAGGGCTGCAGCAACAGCGCCGTGGCGATGGCTACGATGGCGTGTGATGTTTTCATGGGCGTCTCTTTTCTGGGGGTGATTTTTCCGTGGAAAGGTTCAAGCACGCCGGCTGAAGCGAACTCGTTTCTGCAGCCGTAGCGTACTACAAACGTCGTTCTTTATCAAAAGCTTGTAGCGGAAACATCACCTCAGGACTTCCGGCCCTATCCGTCTACCAACCATCAGTCCGCAGCGCCCGCTCCCCCACCTCTGCCACAGGCCAGTCCGGTGCCGCGGGGAACCGCATCAGCCCAAGTTGCGTGGCTCCGCCGAGGCGATGCGCCCGCCCCCGGCGAGGCCGGAAAACTCCTCGCCAAAACACTTGCCTCGCTCCGGCGACAGTGTTCTCTCGCCCTCTCGTGTTTCGCGAGCTCGCCGGGATAGCTCAGTGGTAGAGCAACGGTTTCGTAAACCGTAGGTCGTGGGTTCGAATCCCATTCCCGGCTCCATTGTTCCAGCAGGCGCCCTGCGTCGCCCGCCGCGAGCACGCAGCCGCCGCGGTTCCGGTCTTCACAGGCCCACGGCTCTTCGCGCGTGCAGACCGCGCGGCACCGCGCCCGCTCACGCCACCACGGCGCCGCGCGCCCGGAGCAACTCCCGCAAAATGGAACGGTGGCAACGCTCCTCGCGTTCGCAGTAGCAGCCCAGCGAGAAGTTCGTGACCTGCGAGAGCGCCGCCAGCAAATCGAGGTCGCGGCTGGCCATCGGCGCCTTCATCTCGGCGCGAAACCGCCGGGCGAACCGCTCCCAGTCCGCCACCGTCACCGCGTTGCGCGCAAACTTCATCGTCTCAGGCGAAGGCGCGAGGTTCGGAAACCAGACATCGTACCAGTTTCCTGTGGCGAACTCCGTCTTCGGCACCCCGCGCGGCGGGCGCCGCACGGTGCCGAGCCGCAACCCCTCGTCGGGAGCCCGGCCGGTGCCGAGCCGCACAATCCGGATGCTCATGGCGCGGACACTCGCCGAACACGAGCGCTGCGCCAGCAGATTCGCGTGGTGCCGGGCTCGCGATGCCGTCGCCGCCGGATTCTCCGTGCCCTCGTCCGGAAATCTCTCTTTCTTTCGCGGCAACGTAACGCCTGAGATGAAAATCGGCCTCGCGCAGCTCAACACCACCGTGGGCGATCTCGACGGCAACAGCCGCCGGATCATCGATGCGTACCGCGACCTCGTCGCCGGTGGCGCGGAACTCGTCCTGACGCCAGAACTCGTCCTCACCGGCTATCCGCCGCGTGATCTCCTGCTGCGCCGCCGCTTCGTGGAGGACGCCGAGGCCGCGCTCACGGCCCTCGCCGCAGCGATCGGCGAGGTGCCCGCGCTGATCGGTTGCGTCGCCGCCAATCCCGCCGGCGAGGGCCGCACCTGCTTCAACGCCGCCGCCTTCTGCCACCGCGGCCGGGTGCTGGCGACCGCGCACAAGTGCCTGCTGCCGACCTACGACGTATTCGACGAGGACCGCTACTTCGAACCGGCCACGGCCCCCGTGGTCGTCGAGTTCGCCGGACAACGCATCGGCATCACCATCTGCGAGGACATCTGGACCCACCCGTCCGTCGCGCCCCGTCGGCTCTATCGCGGCGAGACGCCCCTCGCCCAACTCACCGCGCAACGCTGCGACCTGATGCTCAACCTCTCCGCCAGCCCCTGGCACAACGGCAAGGGGCACACCCGCGCGCGCCTCGTCACCGAGGCGGCCCGGACGCTCGGCTGCCCCGTGGTCTACTGCAATGCGGTCGGCGGCAACGACGAGTTGATCTTCGACGGCCGCAGCCTCGTCGCCGACGCCACGGGCGGGATCGTGGCCGGCCTGCCGGCGTTTCGCGAGGCGCGCGAGATCGTGCACGTGCCGCCCGGCGCGTCCGCCGCCTCGGTGGCGCCGAAGATCGATCCCACCTTCGCCCAGGAGGAGATGAAGGACATCTTCGAGGCGCTCACGCTCGGGTTGCGCGACTACGCGCACAAGACCGGCTTCCAGCGCGCACTCATCGCCTTGAGCGGCGGCATCGACTCAGCCGTGGTCGCGGTGATCGCCGCGGCGGCCTTCGGGCCGGAGAACGTCACCGGAGTCAGCCTGCCCTCCGCCATCTCCAGCCAACACTCGCGGGACGACGCCCGCGTCCTGGCCGCCAATCTGCGGCTGCCGTTCCACACGATCACCATCGCCGACATCGTCGCCTCCGCCGAGGGCGCCCTCGCGCCGCTCTTCGCCGGCCGCCCGCGCGACATCGCCGAGGAGAACATCCAGGCCCGCACCCGGGGCGTGCTGATGATGGCGCTCTCGAACAAGTTCCACGCGCTCCTCCTCACCACCGGCAACAAGAGCGAGGTCGCCGTCGGCTACTGCACGCTCTACGGCGACATGTGCGGCGGCCTGGCCGTGATCTCCGACCTCTTCAAGATGCAGGTCTACGCGCTCGCCCGCTGGATCAACGGCGAGTACAGCCGCACCCTCGGAGTACCCGAAGGACTGATACCACGCTCCACCCTCGAGAAGCCGCCCTCGGCGGAGCTCCGGCCCGACCAGACCGACCAGGATTCCCTGCCGCCCTACGAAGTGCTCGACCGTCTGCTCGAGGGCTATGTCGAGGAGGGCCTCTCGCGCCGCGATCTCGCGGCCCGGGGTTTCGCCCCCGCCATGGTGGCCGACATCTGCCGCAAGGTGGATCTCAACGAATACAAGCGGAAGCAGGCGGCGCCCGGCCTGAAGATCACGCCGCTCGCCTTCGGCGTCGGCCGCCGCATCCCCATCGTCCAACGCTATGTGAGCTGAGGCCCGTTTCCGCGGCGCCGCGCCCGGCCACGCACCCCTCCCCACCTTCCCTTCCCGTCCCGTCCATGGCCTCCTCCACCGCACTCTTCGCCCGCGCCCTCGAACTCATCCCCGGGGGCGTGAACTCGCCCGTGCGGGCGTTCCGCTCCGTGGGCGGCGCACCGTTCTTCGTCCGCCGCGCCGAGGGCGCACACCTTGTCACGGCGGACGACCGCACGTTGATCGACTTTGTCTGCACGTGGGGCCCGGCGATCCACGGCCACAACCACCCGCGCATCCGCGCCGCGATCGCCGCCGCCCTGGACAACGGCACCTCGTTCGGCACCCCGAACCCGTACGAGGTCGAGATGGCCGAGCTCATCGTGCGCTTCGTCCCGTCGATCCGGAAGGTCCGTCTGTGCAACAGCGGCACCGAGGCCACGATGTCCGCGATCCGCCTGGCCCGCGGCTTCACCGGACGCGACAAGATCGTGAAGTTCGCCGGGTGCTACCACGGCCATTCCGACTCGCTCCTGATCAAGGCCGGCTCCGGCGCCCTCACCCACGGGCACCCCGACAGCGCCGGCGTGCCCGCCGCGTTCGCCCGCGAGACCATCGTCCTCCCGTACAACGACCGCGCCGCGCTCGAGGCCGCGTTCGCCGCCAACCCGGGACAGATCGCCGGCGTCATCATCGAGCCTTACTGCGGCAACGTCGGCTTCATCATGCCCGACGCCGGCTACCTCGCCTTCCTGCGCGAACTCACTGCGCGGCACGGCGCGCTGCTCATCTTCGACGAGGTCATGACCGGCTTCCGCCTCGCCCGGGGCGGTGTCCAGGAACTGGAGCAAATCACCCCCGACCTCACCACCCTCGGCAAGATCATCGGCGGCGGGCTCCCCGTGGGCGCCTTCGGCGGCCGGGCCGACATCATGAACCACCTCGCGCCGCTCGGCCCCGTGTATCAGGCCGGCACGCTCAGCGGCAACCCCCTCGCCATGGCCGCCGGCATCGCGGCGCTCCGCCTGCTCGAGGAGGAGGACCCCTACGCCCGCCTCGACGCCCTCGGCCGCCGGCTGCGCGACGCCGTGCTCGCCGCCGCCCGCGCCAAGGGGCTCCCGCTCCAGTGCCCCCAACGCGGGGCCATGTTCAGCGTGTTCTTCACGCCGACTCCGGTCCGCGACTACACCACCGCGCTCACCGGCGACGCGGCACTCTTCAGAAGATTCTTCCACACCTGCCTGGATAACGGCGTCTACCTCGCGCCCAGCCCGTACGAGGCGGCCTTTCTCAGCACCGCGCACGCCGGCGCGGACCTCGACCGCGCCTGCGAGGTCATGACGGGCGCCATCGCCGCTCTGTAGTCGTTTTTCCATGCCACCGGTCCCGCCTCGCCCCGGCCCGTCGTCCGCCCCGCCCCGGCTAGGCGGCCG
>JAEZSJ010000232.1 GCA_023443985.1 Verrucomicrobiota bacterium
CCGGTGCTCGGCCGCGAGGGCGGCGACGCCGTGCCGCTGGCGCTCCTGCCCGGCCGCGCGCTCGACGAGACCTGTCCGCCGGCGTGGCTCCAACAACTCGCGACGCTGCTCGCACCCGTGGCCGGCAGCGGCTGGGGCACGGCGCGGCGCCCGGTTTGCGTGACGAGCAGCAATCTCGGCGTGGGCAGCGCGTACGCGTTCCGCCGCACCGGCGACATCAGGCATGCCACGCAGGGTGCCCCGCACACCTCGGTGGAGCTCGTCCGCCGCGCGCTGGACTGGGGTGAGAACGTGGCGATCTTCTCGCACGCCTGCGTCTCGGCGCACCTGGGCCTCATGCACGCGTCGCGGCTGCTCGCCGCCGGCGCGGCCGACGAGGCGCTCGTCGTCAGCTACGATTTCCTCAGCCCATTTGTCGCCGGCGGTTTCCACGCGCTGAAGATCCTCAACGGCGATTTCCCCGCGCCGTACCAGGAGCGTGCCGCCGGCTCGATCGGCCTCGGCGACGGCGCCGCGTACGCCGTGCTCACGCGCGACCGCGGCGACTTCGCCCTCGCGGCGCAGAACCTGCACAACGAGATGTACCACTTCACGGCGAACAAGCCCGACGGCGCCGGTTTCGCCGCCGCGTTCGCCCCGCTGGCCGCGGCCGCCGCCGGCCGGAAGCTGTGGGTGAAGGGCCATGGCACCGGCACGCTGGAGGCCGGCCGGCTCGAGGCCGCCGCGGTCGCGCAGGCGTTTCCCGGCGCGCCGCTTGTCGGCTGGAAGGGCAGCCTCGGCCACACGCTCGGGAGCTGCGGCCTGGTCGAGCTCGCGCTCGTCGCCGCCTCGTTCCGTTCCGGTCTCGCACCCGGCGCGGTCGGCGGTGCGTCGCCAACCTTCACCGACGCCGTCGCGCTCGCGTCCTTCGCCACCGCCGGTTTCGACGGCGCGCTTTGCGCCAGCAACGCCTTCGGCGGCGCGCACGCCGCGCTGCTCCTCAGCCATGCTTGAACGTTTCATCCAGGCCGTCCGCACCGACGATCCCGGCGACGAGGAACCGGCCGCCACGCGCGAGCGGCTGAAGTCGCGTTTCGCGCCCGGCGCGGTGCGGCGCATGACGCAGCTCGGGCTGTTCGTCGGCGGCGTGCTCGGCGAGCTCGCGCCCGGCGAGGACGACACGCTCGTGTACGCGACCCAGTATGGCGAGAGCCGCGCGCTCGAGGGTTTTCTCGACAGTTTCCCCGCGGCCAGCCCGACGCTGTTCCAGACCTCGATCCATCCCAGCGGCGCGCAGCAGGGCCTGATCGGACGGCAGCGCGGCGTGCGCGAATTCTTCCCGCTCGCCGGCGGCGCGCCGCTCGTCGCGACCGCGCTCCAGGCGGCGCTGCTCGCCCCGGCGGAGCGCGTGCTGCTCTGCGGCGGCGAGGAACGCGGCACCTGGCTCGCGCCCGCGGGCATGGCGAGCGACCGCGCGTTCGCCTTCGCGCTCGCGCTCTCGCGTGCTCGAACAGCGGACACGCTCGGCCGGCTCGCGCTGGAGCCCTCCGATGGTAGGGCGAACCCTCCGGGGGAGCCGCGGCTCGGCGGGGACTCCTCGCCCCACCTCGGACCAGACAGCGCGCTCGCGTTGCTCGACTGGTTCGAGCTGCTGCGCGACCGGCGACCCTTCGCCGGCGCGGTCGCCCCCGGCTGGTGGTTGACGCTCGACTGGTCGTGAGCGCACCCGCCCAGCCGCCGCGCAATCCCGGGCCCAGTTGGGGCTACCGCTTCCTGCGCACCGCCGACCGCGTGCTGCCCGAGTGCGTGTACCGCCCGCTGCGCGCCGTCGGCACGCTGGTCGCCCTGGCGAACATGCCCGTGCAGCGCCGCCACTCGCGCGAGTACCTCGCGGCCGTGCTCGGCCGGCGGCCGCGTTTCCGCGAGGTGTTCCGCCACTTCTTCGCCTTCGAGGAGGCGTTGATGACGAAGCTGCGCGTGATCAACGGCCGCCCGCACCGCACGGTGTACGCGCCGGGCGCCGAGGATTTTCGCGCGTGGCTGGAGGGCGGCGGGCCGGTGCTGCTCGGCACGTTCCATTTCGGTGTATCCGATCTCCAAGGTTGCCAGATCGGCGGCTACGGGCACCAGGAGGTGTACGTGGTGCGGCTGCGCGTGGGCAACTCGCATGACACCGACGCGCTCTCCGCACGCTTCGGCTCGCGCCTGAAGTTCGTGTGGATCAACGACCCGGGCGAACTGCTCTTCGCGTTGAAGGACGCCGCGGCCACGCCCGCCGCGATCGCGCTGCAGTGCGACCGGGTGGAGTTCAGCGCGCGCACCGAGGCGTTCGAGTTCCTCGGCGCGCGCCGGCTGTTCCCGTTCACGATCTACCACCTCGCGCTGATCTTCGGCCGGTCGGTGCTCTTCGCCGTCGGCGTGCCGGAGGGACCGGAGCTGGCGACGCTGCACACTTCGCCGCGTTTCGACCCGCGGCCCGGCGAACCGCGCGAGGCGGCGCTGGCCCGGGCTCGCGAGCATTTCCAGGCGTTTCTCCGGCAGGTCGAGGCGCTGCTGCACGCGAACCCGTATCTGTGGTTCAACTTCACGCCGCTCAACCCGGTCGCCCCGCCGTCGGGAGCGACCGGTCCGGCGCCCACGCCATGATCCGCCGCGCCTATTATGTGGCCGCGTACTACGCCTCGTGGGCGGTGTTCGGCGCCGTGGGCGTGCTGCTCAACCTCGTGAGCCTGCCGCTCCTGCTGCTGCCGCGCGCGGGCACGGGCGGCGCGCGCATGCGCCGCGTGATCCGGGCGCTCTTCGACTTCTGGGTGCGCTGGCAACACGCGACCCGCGTGGTGCGGATCGACTGGCGCGGCTTCGACGCGCCGCTGGCCGGGGGAACGGTCTTCATCGCCAACCATCCGACGCTCGTCGACGCGACCTTCCTGCTCGCCCGGCTGCCCGACGCGATCTGCATCTTCAAGCCGGCCCTCATGCGCAACCCCGCGGTCGGTCCCGCCGCGATTCTCGCGGGCTATGTGGGCGGCGTGCCCGGTGTGGATCTCGTGCGGGAGGTGGCGGCGAAGATCGCCGCGGGCCAGTCGCTGCTCGTTTTTCCCGAGGGAACGCGGACGGAACGCGGCGAGGCGCTGAACCCCCTGCGGCCCGGCTTCGCGCTCATCGCCGCGCGCGCGCAGGCGCCGGTGCAGCTCGTGCGGATCGTCTCGTCGCCCGGCATGGCGCAAAAAGGGCGACCGTGGTGGATCCCGCCGGCGGTGCTGCCGGGCTGGTTCGTGTTCACCCTCGACCGGCGGTGGGAACACGATCCGCTGCGTAGTCCGGCCGAACTGACGGCGGAGGTGCAACGCCACCTGCTCGGTCAACTTCCCCCCACCGCGCGATGACTTCGCCCGTGCCCACGCACCTCGTCCTCATCCCGACCTACAACACCGGTGCGCCGCGCCTGCTCGCGACCGTGCGCGAGGCGCTCGCGCAGTGGCCGGACGTGTGGGTCGTGGCCGATGGCAGCACGGACGGCAGCGAGGCCGGGGTGGTGGCGCTTGCGCGCACCGAGCCGCGCCTGCGGGTGCTCGAATTGCCGCACAACGGCGGCAAGGGCGCGGCGGTGCTCGCCGGCGCGGAGGCGGCGCGCGCGGCCGGTTTCACGCACGCCCTCGTGATGGACGCCGACGGCCAGCACCCGGCGGACCGCATCGGCGAGTTCATGCGGGCGTCGCAGGCCGAGCCGGCGGCGCTGGTGCTCGGGCGACCGGTGTTCGGGCCCGAGGCGCCGCTCGTGCGACTGAAAGGGCGCCGGTTGAGCATCGGGCTCGTGCACTTCGAGACGGGCGGCGCGGGCATCGACGACCCGTTGTTCGGCTTCCGCGTCTATCCGCTCGCGGCGACGGTGGGTGCGCTGCGGAGCACGCGCTTCGCGCGGCGCTATGACTTCGATCCGGAGGTCGCGGTGCGGCTCTTCTGGGCCGGCACGCCGGTACGCAATCTCCCCGCGACCTGCCGCTATCTCTCGCGCGCGGAGGGCGGCGTCTCCCATTTCCATTATCTGCGCGACAACGTCCGCATGGTCTGGCTCCACACCCGGCTGATCGTGGAGCTGCTGCTCGGCCGCTGGGTCTCGGTGCGGCGGGTGCGGCGCGGCCACCGCGCGGAGCCGGTGGCGTAGCGGGAGCTTGTCGCGTATCACGTGACAGGCTCCGGGAGCGGCCGCGGAGCGGTGCGGGAGGTTCTCGACGGGGAGCGGTTCGTTTGCCTGATTCGAGGCCGCCGGTCCCGGACCGGCCCAAATGATGAAACGCCTCCTTCCCGTTCTCGCCCTCTGGTTTTGTGCCGCGGCCCGCGCCGCCGTGCCGACCGCGCCGGGCCCCGAGCTGATCATCGGCGAGAACGACGCCGCGTGGCGCCCGCTCTTCGCCGCGCTCGCGGCGCAGGGGGCGGTGCACTCGACCTTCACGGAGCACCGCTGGTTCAGTGTGCGCAAGGAGCCGGTGGTGCTGCAGGGTGAACTGCGCCACTCCGCGGACCACGGCCTGAGCCTGCGCTACATGCAGCCGGAGGAGCAGGTGCTCGTCGTCGACGCGCGGGGGCTGCTCATGCGCAACGCCCACGGCCGCACCCGCACGATGGCCGCCGACCCGCGCTCGCCGCGCATCGACGCCGCGCTGCTGCCCGTGCTGCGTTTCGATCTGCCGGCGCTCCTGCAGCTCTTCTCGCTGCGCGCCGCGCGCGACGGCGACGACTGGCGCCTCGACTTCGCGCCGCGCACGCCGGCGCTCGCGCGCACGCTCAGCACACTCACGGTCGAGGGCACGGGCGAACGCGTGCGGCGGCTGGAGTTCCGTCGCTCGGCGAAGCAACGCGTCGAGGTGCTGATCGGCGAGACGCGCACCGGCGTGACCTTCTCGGCCGACGAGGTGAAACGTTTCTTCCGCTGAACGATGGAACCGGGGCGACAGAAATGGACCGCGCGGGCGCTGCTGGCGCTCGCGGTCGCGCTCGGGCTGCTCTGGCTCGCCCGGCTCGACTACGGGGAGAAGATCTCCACCGACGTGCTCGACCTGATCCCGGGAGCCGAGCGTTCGCCGGAACTCGCGCTCGCCCGTTCGCTCGCCGCCGACCGGCAGGCTCGCGTGGCGCTGTTCGCGTTGCGCGTCGCCGATCCGGTGCAACGGAAGCGGGCCGCGGAGGCCTTCGCGGATACGCTGCGGGCCGATGCGGCATTCGCCGAGGTGCGCCCCCTGGGCGACACGGGCCCGCGCGACGCGCTGGGCCAACAGCTTTTCGCGCAGCGCCTCGAGCTGCTGCTCCCCGGCTGGCTCGCCCGGCAACGGCGGGCGTACGAGGCGGCCGGCGGGAGCGGTCCGTGGCCGGAGTGGCTGGCGG
>JAEZSJ010000233.1 GCA_023443985.1 Verrucomicrobiota bacterium
CGTTCGGGCTGCTCCCTGGGCGGAAGCTTCTCCCACTTCGGGCCGCCGACGGAGCCGAAGAGGATGGCGTCGGCCTGCTGGCAGGTGGCGAGGGTGGAGTCGGGGAGGGCCTTGCCGTGGTTGTCGATGCCGGCGCCGCCGACATCGGCGAGCTTGTAGTCGAGCGTGAGGCCGGCGCCCTTGGCGGCGTGTTCGAGCACGCGCAGGGCTTCGGACATGACTTCGGGCCCGATGTAATCGCCGGGGAGAACCGCGAACTTGATGGCTTCCATAGGAGCGCGAGAGGCAAGCGGATGGCCGCGGCGAGTCCAAGCGGATTTTGGCGCGCGCGGGAGTGACGGCGGCCGGAGGCGAAGCGGCCCCGCGGGCACTCCCTACCGAGATCTGCAGCTCCGCCCGTTTTGGGCCGACGCAAGATCCTGTCGCGGTCGGACGCGGTATTGCGTCCCGGTGTCGTGCGCGACCGGAGCGGGAGGGGGGGATGACGTGGGATGGCGCCGAGGAAGGGGCCGGCAGTGCGACAGGGACCGGGCGCGAGCCGTCCATTTCCCGTTGCGCTCCGGGCGGACGGGCCTTGTTGTCCGCGGCTTTCCCATGGCGCGCGACAAGCTCGAAGGCATTGCAGACTACTACGACGCGGTTGTGATCGGCAGCGGCTTGGGCGGCCTGACCGCCGCCAACGTGCTCGCCAAACAAGGCCGAAAAGTGCTGTTGCTCGAGCACCACTACCAGCTCGGCGGCCTGGCGACCTGGTTTCGCCGCAAGGGCGGGCACATCTTCGACGTCTCCCTCCACGGCTTCCCGATCGGCATGATCAAATCGTGCCGCAAGTACTGGACGGCCGAGATCGCCGATTCGATCGAACAGCTCAAGGGCGTGCGGTTCGTGAACCCGCAGTTCGACATCACCACGACCTTCGACCGCGAGGACTTCACGCGCCTCCTCAGCGAGAAGTTCGGCGTGGCGCGCGAGAAGGTGGAGGAGTTCTTCGCCACGCTGCGCGCGATGAACTACTACGACCGGAACACCGAGACGACCGGCGAGTTCTTCAACCGTTTCTTCCCCGGCCGCACCGATGTGATGCGGCTGCTCATGGAGCCGATCGCCTACGCCAACGGCTCCACGCTCGACGACCTCGCGATCACCTACGGGATCGTGTTCTCGAACTTCATGAGCAAGGGCGTGTACACCTTCCGCGGCGGCACCGACGTGCTTGTCGAGAAGATGGCCGCGGAGCTCCAGCGCAACGGCGTCGATATCCGCAAGCAGGTGATGGTGGAGCGCATCCTCACCGCCGAGAGCGACGGACAACGGCGGGTGACCGGCGTGGTGGCCAACGGCCGCGAGATCCGTTGCGGTGCCGTGCTCTCCAACGCGAACATCAAGAACACGATCTTCCGCCTCGCCGGCGGTGAGAACTTCGCGCCCGAGTTCGTGCGCGAGGCCGAGGCGGTGCGCATCAGCCCCTCGTCGTGCCAGGTCTACCTCGGCATCCGGAAAGGGGAGACGATTCCGCACATCGGCGACCTGATCTTCACCTCCGACGCGCCGCAGTTCTCCAGCACCGAGCTGGTCGCGAAGGACACCACCAGCCGCACGTTCTCGATCTACTATCCGGAGACGCGTCCCGGCACCGACCGCTACACGATCGTCGCCTCGCTCAACGCGAAGTACGACGACTGGGCGAAGCTTTCCGAGACCGAGTACGAGACCGAGAAGGCGCGCCTCATCGAGGAGTCGCTCGCCGCGCTCGAGCGTTTCCTGCCGGGTGTGCGCGAGAAGATCGACTGGGTCGAGGCCGCCACGCCGCGCACCATCGAGCGCTACACCACGCACTGGGCGGGCACGTCGTTCGGCACGAAGTTCGAGGGGCTCAAGGTCTCGATGGAGCTGCCGAACCAGATCGCCGGCCTGCACCACGCGGGTTCGGTGGGCATCATCATGTCCGGCTGGCTCGGCACGATCAACTACGGCGTGATCGTGGCCAACAACGTCGACAAGTATCTGCACGCCCGCGGCGCCCCGGTGCAGCCCTGACCGGCCGTCGCGACGGCCCGGAAACGTTCTGGCAGTCGCGGCCGAAACCGCATTTGCTCTCCTGCTTCCCAGTCGGGAAACGTGAGATGAACACTGTGCTAGCGAAGCTTCGATTTGCCCAGCTCCGGACCGGATCCACCCCGGTCGTGGCCGGCCGCCGCATTGTCGGCGGTGACCCGTTTGATGCGCGGAAGGGACGCTGATCCCGGTTCCATGAACGCTTTCGCTTCGCTGTGGGCGGGGTTGGCGGGCCGTTTCTCCGGCCTGACCAGGGAGCAGCTGCGCCGCGACCTGCTCGCGGGCCTCAACGTCGCCACCATGGCGCTGCCGCTCTCGATGGCCTTCGCCATCGCGTCGGGGGTGAACCCGGAGCGCGGCCTCTTCACTGCGATCATCGGCGGGGCGATCGTCGCCGCGCTAGGCGGCTCGCGCGTCCAGATCGGCGGACCGACGGGCGCGTTTGTCATCATCACCTTCAGCGTGATGTCGTCGCACGGGCTGGGCGGCCTGCTGCTGTGCACGATGCTCGCCGGCGCCATGCTGGTGGCGATGGGCGCGGCACGGCTGGGCTCGATCATCCGGTTCATGCCGTATCCGGTATCTCGTGCCTTCACGAAGGGCATCGCGGTCCTGATCCTGAGCACGCAGATCAAGTTCTTCTTCGGCCTGTCGGCCGAGATGCCCGCCGCCTTCGTGGGCAAGCTGCAGGTCCTGTTCGCCAACCTCGGCGTGATCCACTGGCCCACGGTGGTGCTGGGCATCGTCTCGGTGGCGTTGATCGGGCTGTGGCCGGCGAAGCTCGCGCGCCTCGTGCCGGGTTCGATGGTCGGCCTCGTGGTGCTGACAATCGTCTTCGAGCTGGTGCGCGTGTTCCACCACGGCGACGCCTTCGGCATCGCGACGATCGGCACGCAGTTTCCCCAGTTCTCGGGGGCGTTGCCGGCGCTGCAGGTGCCGGGCATGGATCTTGGCCAGATCGGTGATCTCCTGCAGCCGGCGTTCACCATCGCGATGCTGGTCGCGATCCAGGCGCTCATGTGCGCCGTCGTCACCGACGGCGTGCTCGACGAACGCCACGACTCCAACCAGGAGCTGATCGGGCAGGGCGTCGCCAATCTGGTGGCACCGCTCTTCGGGTGCATCCCCGTGACCGGCGCGGTCGCGCGCTCCGTCGTCAATGTCCGCTCGGGCGCCCGCACCCCGGTCGCCGGGCTCACGCATTCCTTTCTCCTGCTGGTGGCGCTGGTCGCGGCGGCGCCGCTGCTGCGACACGTGCCGCTCCCGACGCTGAGCGCCGTGCTGATCGTGGCGGCGTATCGCATGGTGTCGTGGAAACAGTTCCTGCGTCTGCACCGCTGGCCCTTCAGCGACAGCTCGGTGTTTCTCGCGACGTTCGCCCTGACTGTGCTCGCCAACCTCACGTTCGCCGTGGAGGTCGGTGTCGTGCTCGCCTGTCTGCTGATGGTCAAACGCGTCTCCGAGACCTCGCAGATCACGGCGGTCGACGAGGCGAGCGAGACCGAGGGTTCGCAGCACTCGCTGGTCGGGCGCGCGGTGCCGAAGGGCGTGCTGATCTTCCGCGTCTTCGGCGCGTTCTTCTTCGGCGTGGTCGACAAGCTCGACGACGAGCTCAAACGCGCGAAGATGGAGCCCGAGATCCTGATTCTGCGGATGCGCAAGGTCCTGGCGATCGACGCCACCGGCCTGCAGGCGCTGATCGACCTGCACCACAAGCTCAAGTCCAAGGGCAAGCACCTGATCCTGAGCGCGCCGCACACCCAGCCCCTGGCGGTGATGGAGAACGCCGGCTTCATCGACGCGATCGGCCGCGACAATGTCTGCCCGCACATCGTCGCGGCACTCGCTCGCGCCCGCGAGATCCTGCGCCTGCCGGCGGAGGCGGAGAACACCCTGGCGCCCGAGCAGCTGGCGAGCGAGAAGCAGGAGCTCGCCGCGGCGCGTCGTGAGATTTCCGCTGCGCTGGAGCGGGCGCAAAATATCCTCGGAAAACCCGGCAAAAGGGAAGACGATCCGGGCACCCCGCGACCACGATGAGTCCGCCGCTCCCCATCCACCGAGTCCGCCGTACGCAGCTGGCGGAGTGCGGAACGGGGTGGGGAGGGAATGATGCCGATCGCGCCTGCCGGACCGTGCACGGCGGTTTGGCCGAAGGGGATACCGCGGCGGCACGGCAGCGGCCCGCGCCCGAGGTTTGTCTATGACGCCCGGCCCGCTGCTTCTGCTCGCCGCACTGGCCGGGGCCGCCGCGTGGGGCTCGGCGCACCGCTCGCGCCGCATCTGGCTAGGCGCCACGCTGCTTTCCTGTGCGGCCGGTCTGGTCGCGGCGGTCGTGGCGCTCTCCGGTGCCGGCGACGCCGCTTGGCAATGGTCGCCCGCTATCATCCTGTGCGGCGAGCCCGTGGCGCTGCGGCTCGACGCGCTCAGCGCGTTCTTCCTGGCCCTGACCGCCGTCGTCGGCGGCGTGGGCGCGGTGTACGGGTGCGAGTACTGGAGCGAGGACGCGCATCCGCGTTCCGCGCGGTCCGGGCGCGTCTGGTGGAGCGTGCTCCTGGGCACCCTGGGGTTGGTGCTCGTTTCCGCCAACGGCCTGCACTTCCTGATCGCTTGGGAACTCTTCACGCTGGCCGCGTATTTTCTGGTCACGCTCGACCGTCGGCGCACCGAGGTGCGGGCGGCGGGCTGGCTCTACCTCGGTGCGTCGCACGTGGCGATGCTCGCGCTCTTCGCCTTCTTCGCGCTGCTCGCGCAGCAAACCGGGAGCTGGGCGCTCGGGCCGCTGCGCGACCGGGCCGAACTCGCCCCGTTGTTCTGGCTCGCGCTGGTGGGCTTCGGCCTGAAGGCGGGCCTGTTCCCACTGCACGTCTGGTTGCCCTCGGCCCACGCGAACGCGCCGAGCCATGTCTCCGCCATCCTCTCAGGCGTGACGATCAAGATCGGGCTCTACGGACTGATCCGCTTCAGCGGCTGGCTGCCGGTGCCGCCCGCGGCCGGCTGGGTCGTGGTCGGCCTCGGCGGGGCGAGCGCGGTCCTCGGCGTGGCTTTCGCGCTGGGGCAGCACGACCTCAAGCGCCTGCTCGCGTATCACAGTGTTGAGAACATCGGCATCATCCTGCTCGGGTTCGGCTTCGCGTTGGTGGCGGCGGGGGCGGGGAGCCCGGGCTGGGGCGCGCTCGCGCTCGCCGGCGGGCTGCTGCACGTGTGGAACCACGGCCTGTTCAAGTCGCTGCTGTTCCTCGGCGCGGGCTCCGTGTTGCACGCCACCGGTACGCGGGAGATGAGCCGGCTCGGCGGACTCTGGCGGGCGATGCCGTGGACGGCCTCGCTCTTCACCGTCGGCGCCGTCGCGATCTGTGGCCTGCCGCCGTTGAACGGATTCGTGAGCGAGTGGCTGGTCTACCTCGGGCTGTTCGACGCCACGTTGTCGCACGCGCCCGTCGCCTGGGCGGCGATCCCGGCGGCGATCGCGCTCGCGATGACGGGCGCGCTGGCGCTCGCGTGTTTCGCGAAGGTCTGCGGAGTGGTCTTTCTCGGCGCGCCGCGTTCGGCGGCTGCCGAACACGCACACGAGGCCGGGCCGGCGATGCGCGGGGCGATGGTCGTGCTGGCGGTCCTGTGCGCGGCGATCGGCCTGGCGCCGGTGGTGTTCTGGCCGGCGGTGGCGCGGGCCATCGCGGCCTGGAAT
>JAEZSJ010000271.1 GCA_023443985.1 Verrucomicrobiota bacterium
CAAGTGGCGCAGCGGCAAGATCACGCTCAACGAGAGCGCCGCCTTCCAGCTCAATGTCCGCGCCGAGCGCGGCATCCAGAACACGTTCGTCCTCGAGCTGCGCGATCCGATCGGCAACCTCTGCGAGTGCGAGCCCGCCGACTTCGCCTACACGATGGGCATGGTCGTCGACGAGCAGCCGATCATCAACAACGTGGGTGTGGCGATGGCGGACAACCGCATCGGCGTGCACTTCAACAAGGGCCAGGGCCTGCCGGCGAAGAGCACCCGCACCTACCGCACGGCGCTCGGCCTGCGCGTGGGCGAGTCCGGCAGCGTGCTGCGCATCCCGATCGTCGAGGGCAACCGCGACCTGGCCGACCGCAACATCCTCATCGGCTCGCTCGACATCTCCGCCGAGAAGGTGCGCCGCGACATCCCCGCCGGCTGCGAGATCGAGGTGACCTTCGCGATGGACGCCTCGCGCATGCTGAAGGTCGTGGCGTATGTGCCGCTCCTCGACGAGGAGTTCCTGACGAAGATCGAACTCGGCGGCAAGGTGCGCCAGCCCGACATCGCGGTGCTCCGCGCCGAATGGGCGCGCGAGCGCAAGCGCCTCGCCACCCTGCGCGAGAACCCGCACCTCGCCGAGGATCAGGCCGTCCAGACCGCGCTCCAGGAGCACGAGACCTCGTCCGCGACCCAGGAGATCGACTCCGTGCTCAACCAGGAAAAGGCCGAGTTCGACGCCGTGCTGCGGGTCGAGCGCGAGATCCTCGAATGGAAGATCCGCCTCGACGAGATCGAGGACCGCGCCACCTGGCCTTCGCTCGTGAAGGAGGTGGACGTGAAGCTCACCGAGCTCGACACGCTCGCGCTCCAAAACGGCACCAACGAGGAGAAGGCGCGCTCGCGCACGCTGCGCGAACAGGCCGCGCAGATGATCCTCGAGAAGAACGCCACCCGCCTCCGCACGAAGAAGGCGGAGATCGAGGATGTGTCCTCCGCGATCCTCTTCCGGCAGGCCGCCTTCTGGGTGACGCATTTCGAAAGCCTCGTCGCCTGCCAGGCCCAGATGAGCGACCCGGCCCGCGCCGAGGAGCTCATCCGCCAGGGCCGCGACGCCGTGGCGAAGGAGAACACGCCCGCGCTCAAGGAGGTCGTCTTCAGCCTGCAGGACCTGCTTCCGCAGCAGACCCTGGAGGAGGTCCAGCGCGGGTACGGCTCGAGCATCCTGGGCTGAGCGCGCATCATGGCCGAAGCAGGAACCGAACACCTCGAGACTTCGCTGCTGCTCCTTCGGGCGCAGCAGCTCGCCCGACGTGGCCGCCTGCGCGAGGCGATGGCGGTGCTCGCGCCCGGCGGCGTGCCGCCGGCCTCGCCGTTGTTGTTGCAGGCCTACGCGGCCCTCGCCACCGGCGCGAGGGACTACCGGACGGCGCTGCCCGTGTGGCGTGAGCTCCATCAACAGGATCCGGCCAACCTCGAGGCGCGGCGGATGATCTATGCGATCGAGCTGTGGTCCCGGCGGGCGCCATGGATGCAGTGGTTCTGGCCCGCGGTGACCCTGGGCGGCGTGGCGTTGCTGGCCGCGGTCTTGCTGCTGCTGCTTTGAGCGGAAGACCGGGCGTGTCCCACGGGCGCCGGCTGGCGCCGGCTCACGCCGCGGGATGCCGCCGGCGGTACTCGCGGATCGTGGCGACCACGATCGCGGTGCCCGGCGCCCAGACGAAGAAATAGAAACCGAGGTCGCGTCCGCCCGCGAGGGCGAGCTCCCCCGCCTGCTTCTGGGTCCCCACCCAGAGGCCGACGAGCGGCCAGATCGCCGCCCCGAGCAGCGCGCCCACTGCCGTGAGCGCGACGGTGACGCCGAGGGCGACGAGGCAGAACTGCAGAGCGGGTCTCATGGTTGGCGGCGCAGAGGAAGCGGTTTTCGCCCGATTTCAAACGCCCGGTGTGGCCCCGGTGCCGGGCGGGGTGGGGGCGGAGACCTTCCGCCGGGCGCGCAGGACGGCGATCTTGGTCGCGTGGTTGAAGGGGGCGGGATCGGCCGGCAGTTCCCGGAGGCGCGTGGCGGGCGGGGCGGCGCAGTCGTCGGGCACGGGCACGATCTCCTCGAGCGCGAGGTAACCGTCGCCGCAGAGCTCCTCGAGGGTGCGCAGGTAGTCGGCGCCGGGCAGGAAGAGCGCGTTGTTCACGGCGACCAGGCGGCCGCCGTCCGCCAGGAGCGGCCGGACCTTGTTGATCAGTCTCCGGGATTCTGAGACGAGATTCACGGTGCCGCGGGCCGAGGTGGAGAAGAACGGCGGATCGAGGAAGATGCAGTCGAAGAGCGCGCGGTCGCGTTTCAGTCGCGCGACGGCGGCGAAGAAGTCGCCGGCCCAGAAGTGCTGCGGACCGACGGCGTGGTCGTTCAGCGCGTGCGAGGCGCGGGCGATCTCGAGGAAGCCGCGGGTGCGATCGAGCTGGATGAGCTCACGCGCGCCGCCGGCCAGTGCGGCGACGCCGAGGCTGCCGGTATAGGCGAAGGTGTTGAGCACCCGGGCGCCGGCGAGGTGGTCGAGCGCCCAGCGGCGGAGCAGGCGGGTGTCGGGATAGAAGCTGGTGTCCTGGTTGAGGAGCAGCTCGAGCGCGTAACGCACACCGTGCTCCCGAATCTCGCGCGCCGGCGCGGAGCCGTGGGCGAGCACGCCCTGGCGGGAGAAACGCGGATCGCCGGTTTCGGCGTGGCGGGACTTCACCACGACCGCCTGCAGCCACGGCAGCGCGCCGCGGTAGAACTGCTGGGCCTCCGCCACCGCAGCGGCCCCGAGCTCCGCCGGCCGCGCATGGTTGAGGATCACGAGCGTGTCCGCGTAGACCTCGACGACGAGGTCGGGACAGCCTTCCAGGAAGCCGTTGAAGAGGCGCACGACACCGTCGTGCGGCCCGGCGAGCAGGTCGGCCCGCGGCGCGAGCGCGGCGGCGAGGAGGGCGGAGAGCGGGAGTTCGGCCATGGGCGGGGGATCGCTAGTCGGCGACCCGCGCCGAGTCGATCCGAACGAGCGCGTCGGGCGTGTTCGCCCCTGGATCGACGAGGATGCCGATCCAGCCCTCGGGTTCGGCCGACCAGGCGCGCAGCTCGAGCCGCGCGTCCTCGGCGCGCAACGGCGCCTGGGTGAGCAGCTCCAACCGGCCGCCCTTGTACCAGACGAGCCGGATACAGGGGAGGTTCGTGCGGGGGCTCCCGTCCGGCAGGCGCACGTTTGCCCGGAACTCCGCCAACGGGCGGTCGGCGCGGAACCAGAGCTCTCCGCCTGCCGAGACGGAGAAGTCTTCGCCCGCCGGCACGGCGCCACGCAGGAAGGCGGCGTCGGCCCGCCAGCCGTTGGGCGGCGCTGTGGGCAGGGTGGCGGGTTCGAGCCACCTGCCGGGGTGGCGCGGGGGATGCAGCCCGACCGGCTCTCCCGGGTCGGCCTGCGCGTGCTGCAGCCGGGCGCCAAACCAGCCGGCGCAAACGGAGCCGGCCGCCGCGCCGGGGATCTCGACGGCGAACACGAGCGGTTGCTGGCGTGCGTCCACGGAGTACTCGACGGTGGTCTCGGCCGCGCCGGCGGGAAGGGTGACCGGTTGACGCCACGCTTCGGACGGCGCGTCCGGCCGGGTGTAGCGGATGATCAGGTCGACCGTCAGCGGGCCGTCCGCCCCGTCGGGCAGGCGTTGGACGATCGCGCTCCCGGCGAGGCGGTTGCTCGGGGCGGCAAAGGTGAAGACGGCGCCGCTCCGCGTGGTGCCGAGGAAATGGCGACCGTCGGCGGCGGTGCCGGGAGTCGTCTGCGGTTCGCTCCGCAGGAACGACGGATGGAGGTTGCCGCCGAGCAGGTGGAACAGGTCGAGAGTGGCCGCCGGCGCCTCATGGGGCTCGCGCCGCCGGTAGGCCCGGGCGACGCCGCCGCATTCGCGCATCAGGAAGTTGAAGTTCAGCATCTGGCGGCAACGCTCCGGCCATTGTTCCCAAGCTGCGGATACGAAGGCGATGCGGACCTGCTCCGGATCGGCGAAATGGCGGCGCAGGCGCTCGCTCTCCCGGGGACCGTACGTCGTGCCCTCGGCGATCCAGAGCGGCAGGCCGGGTGTCTTCGCCGCGGCCCAGCTGTGTTCGAGGAACTCGAGTCCTGGACCGTAGAATACGGGATGCCGGCCCCGGGCATCGGGCGGCGGAAGCAGGCTGGCCGCCACGGCCAGCGACTCGGCGAGCTCGGGGGGCAGGCGGGTTCCGCGCAGGTAGGCGAGCCCGGGATGCACGTCGCCGCCGTCGCGGTAGTCGGCGCGGGCGGAGGGGGAGTGGCCGAACTGCGACCGTTGGCCCTGCCAGGCGGACCACGTGGCCGCAGCGCCGCACAGGACGGCCGGCAGCACCAGCAGCAGGGCGAGCGGCAACGGCGCGGGCCGGGCGGGCGCGAAGCCGAGCTGCAGCGCCGCGGCCAGCGCCACGGCGGCGGCGAGCGTCACGTAGCCGATCTCGTGATTGGTCGCGAGCAGACCGAGGGTCGCGCCGATCGCCAGGAGCCCGGCCGCCGGGGCGATGAGCCGGTCGGCGCGCGGCCCGCGGCCGAAGGGGGTGACGGCCACCGCGGCGATGATCAACGCGACCGACACGAGACCGATCTGTGGGATGAGCAGGGGCCCATAGTAGTCGTGGATTGGTTGCAGGTACGCCCGGAGTTCGGTGAGCCGGAGCAGATAGCCGGTTCGCGCCGCGGGCAGCGCGATGACATGGTGCCACCAGTCCGCGGGCGTCGCGCCGGTCCAGAGGAGCTCGGTGGCGAGCGGGAGCAGCACGCCACAGGTCACGATGAAGGCCAACGTGAGCGCCGCGCGACCGGCCGTGGCGTGGCGGAGCAGCCAAGCCCGCAGAGGCCAGCCGGCCGCGACCGCCAGTGCGACGAGATGGAAGTTGAGCTTGTTGGCGCCGCCCAGCCAGAGCGCGACGGCGGTCGCGGCATGCAACGCGAGTTGGTCGCGCCGCCACACCGGAGCGAGCGCGCCCGCGGCGGCGACAGCGGCGAGACAGACCACGCCGAGGGAGTTGTACCAGATGATCGTGTGCTGGGTGGCGCTGCCGGCGACGATCGCCCATGCCACCGGCACCGCCGCCCAGAGCGGCCACCGTCTTCCGAACAACCACGCAAGCAGTGCGAAGGCGGCAATGATGAACACGGCATTGCCCCACGTCATCGCCTGATAGGTGCCGCCGAAGAGCGCCTCCGCGGCCGCGTTCAACCCGAACGTGGCGCTTTGGACCGGCGTGGCGAAATCGACGTACGGGCGGTCTCCCGCGTTGATCTGCGCGGTCGCCGACATGACCAGCCCGTAGTCCATGAAGTCGCGCAGGTGGCGGTGGTTTCGCCACCAAGGCAGGAGCGCGAGCACGGCGGCGGCGACGGCGAGACCCGCGGCGAGCAACCGGCGGGACGAGGACGAGGGAGCGAGGGACATGGAGTCTCGCGGAGCAAACGGGAGTCCCCCGCCTGCGACAAGCGGTCCTTGCGACGAGGTCGCGCGGCGCAGGTGCCGTACTGCTCCTGACGAGGCCGCCGAAACCGGGATTGCACCGGACCGCACCGGCCTATCAACTGCGCGCTTCGTCCTGTCCGAAACCACCATCCGACCTCACGTCTCCATGAAGCCAACGGTCAAACCGGCCAACCCGAACTTCTCCTCCGGCCCGTGCAGCAAACGCCCGGGCTACGCGCTGAGCGCGCTGCCGACCGACATCCTCGGTCGCTCGCACCGCTCGAGCCTCGGCAAGTCTCGCTTGGCCAAGGCGATCACCGAGACCAAGGCGCTGCTCGGCCTGCCCGCCGACTACCGCGTGGGCATCGTGCCCGCGTCGGACACGGGCGCCTTCGAGATGGCGATGTGGACGATGCTCGGCGCCCGCGGCGTCGACGTGTTCCACTGGGAGTCGTTCGGCGAGGGCTGGCTGACGGACATCCGCAAGCAGCTGAAGCTTTCCGATGTGCGCGAGTTCACCGCGCCCTACGGCCAGTTGCCCGACATGAGCCAGTACGACGGGAGCCGCGACTGCGTCTTCACCTGGAATGGCACGACCGGCGGTGTCCGCGTGCCGAATGCCGACTGGATCGCCGACAACCGCGAGGGTCTGACGCTCTGCGATGCGACCAGCGCGGTCTTCGCGATGGACCTGCCGTGGCAGAAACTCGATGTCGTCACGTACTCCTGGCAGAAGGTGCTCGGCGGCGAGGGTGCGCACGGCGTGATCATCCTCTCGCCTCGCGCCGTCGCGCGGCTCGAATCCTACAAGCCCGCGTGGCCGCTCCCGAAGATCTTCCGCCTGACCAAGGGCGGAAAGCTGATGGAGGAGATCTTCGAGGGGTCGACGATCAACACACCGTCGATGATCGCCAACGAGGATTACCTCGACGCGCTCGCCTGGGCGAAGTCGATCGGCGGCCTGCCGGCGCTGATCAAGCGCACCGAGGCGAACCTCGCGGCCTTCGAGCGTTTCGTGGCGGCGCATCCGTGGATCAAGTTTCTCGCCGAGAAGAAGGAGCAGCGCTCCTGCACCTCGGTCTGCTTCAGCGTGGACGCCACGCCCGAGCAGGTGAAGAAGATGGTGAAGCTGCTCGAGGCCGAGAAGGCCGCGTACGACTGCGGCGCCTACAAGGACGCCCCCCCCGGACTGCGTTTCTGGTGCGGCGCCACGATCGAGACCAGCGACATCGAGAAGGTCTTCCCCTGGCTCGAGTGGGCCTACGCCGAGGCGAAAAAAGCCTGAGCCGGCCCCCGGATCCGTTTCCAACGCCCGACGGCACCCCGTGCCGCCGGGCCATTGTTTTGGGCGGGGGCGAGACACCGCTGGTCATGCCGCTCCCGCCACGGCCCGAATCGGGATTGAAAGGCACGGGGGCGGGGCGCAGCGTTTCCGCTCCATGAATGTCAACGATCTCGCCCAGCCTCATGTGATGTCGCAGCCGGTGTACGAACCGGGCAAGCCGATCGAGTACGTCGCCCGCGAACTCGGGCTCGATCCGGCGACGATCGTGAAGGTGGCCTCCAACGAGAACCCGCTCGGCCCCTCGCCGCGCGCCCTGAAGGCGGTGCGCGCCATGCTCCGGGAGACGCAGCTGTATCCGGACGGCGGTTGCGTGCGGCTGCGGGAGAAGCTGGCGGCGAAGCTCGGGCTCGCCCCCGCGCAGCTCGCGGTGGGCAACGGCTCGAACGAGCTGCTGGAACTGCTCGGCCATGCGTTCCTCGGCGCGGGCGACGAGGTGGTGATGGGCGCGCCGGCGTTCATCGTCTACAAGCTGGTGGCGCTGCTGTTCGGCGCGAAGCCGGTCGAGGTGCCGCTGGTCGAGCACAAGCACGACCTGCGCGCGATGGCCGCTGCGGTCACGCCGCGCACCAAGCTCGTCTTCCTCGCCTGCCCGAACAACCCGACCGGCACGGCGAACACCGAGGCCGAGATCCTCGCGTTCGTGCGCGGCCTGCCGGAGCACGTGGTGTTCGTGCTCGACGAGGCGTACGCGGAGTATGTCGAGAATCCGCCGGATCTGCGGCCGCTCATCGCCGAGGGCCGCAACGTGATCTGCCTGCGGACGTTTTCGAAGATCTACGGGCTTGCCGGTTTC
The DNA here is from genome assembly GCA_023443985.1 of Verrucomicrobiota bacterium. Lineage (GTDB taxonomy): Bacteria > Verrucomicrobiota > Verrucomicrobiia > Opitutales > Opitutaceae > CAJCBL01. Next base: position 7,614 of record JAEZSJ010000271.1, read on the forward strand.
CGCGTGGGCTACGGCTACGCGCCGGCCGAGCTGATCGCGCTGCTCAACCGCGTGCGCCAGCCCTTCAACGTGAACTCGCTCGCGCAGGAGGCGGCGATCGCCGCGCTCGACGACGAGGCGTTTGTGCGCCGCGCGCGCCGGGTGAACGCGGCCGGGCTCCGGCAGCTCGTCCGCGGGTTCAAGAAGCTCGGCCTGGAGGTCGCGCCCAGCGCGGCGAACTTCCTCCTGGTCAGGGTGGGCGACGGCGACGCGGTGTTCCAGCGGCTGCAGAAGGGCGGGGTGATCGTGCGTCCAGTTCGTGGTTACGGCTTGCCGGAATGGGTGCGTGTGACGGTCGGCACCCGCGCCCAGAACGAGAGGCTCCTGGCGTTGCTGGCCGGCTGACCTTGCGGCGCAGGCCGCGTGTTCCGCTGCGGGGCCCGGATCGGGACCTCCCGCAGCACGAGGCGGGGTGGAGTCGGCGCACCGCGCGACTCCGGGCCGCGCACCGGCGCGTCTCAGGCGCGGGGCGGCAGCGGGGCGGGGCCGCGCGCCAGCGCCGCCTTCACGGCGGTGCGCAGTTCGTCGCGGCCGGGCACGAAGAGGAACCGGTCGCTGGCCAGGCGGGACTGGGCGCTCCGCAGCAGCGCGACCGGCGGACGGCGCATGGCGAGCAGGCGGTTGAGGTTCCCGACCAGCTCCTCGGTGGGTGCACGTTCGAGGTCGAGTTCGATCAGGAGGGCGAGCGCGGGCTGGTTGCGCGGCCCGAGGGCGACGGCTTGGGCGAGGACGCGCCGGGCCTGGGTCTTGGCGCCGATCGCGACGAGCCGGTTGGCGATCGCGGTGAGGTGTTCCACGCGCAGGTTGGGCTGGCCGAGAAAGTGGCCGAGGTAGAGGTCGCCCTCCTCGCGCTGATCGAGGCCGTAGCAGGCCACGGCTTGGAGCCCGTTGACGATCCCCAGGTACTTCTGCATCCACTCGGGGCGGATGCGCCCGAGCTCGAGGATGAAGTCGAGCGCGGCGCGGAAATCGCGGGCGACGAGGTGGGCTTCGGCAACCATCAGGCCGGCGGCATCGGATTCGAGCTCGCGGTTCTTGAGGTGCTGGTAGACGCGCAGGGCGAGGGCAGGGTCGCCGTTCTCGGTGGCGAAGTTGCCGAGCAGCAGAAGGGAGGGGTGGTCGGTGGCGAAGTCGCGGAAGAAGGACTCGATCTCGGCGGCGAAGCGGGAGCGGTCGGGCGCGCGGCGGTAGGCGCGCAGCAGATCGAGGCGGGCGGCGGTGCTGCGGGGGTTCGCGATGGAGCGCAGGAGGGCGGATTGTTCGACGGCGGAGTCCCGACCCAGCTCGCGGTAGTAATTCGTGAGCTGGTTGTAGAACTCATCTTCGCCCGGGTACTCGCGGAGGTAGCCCTGGAGGCGCTCGAGCGCGACCTTGTGATGGCCGCGTTCCCATTCGAGCCGCACGGAGAGCAGGCGGCCGTCCATCGCCGCGGTCCGGGTCAGCTGATAGTCGGCGAGGAGCTTCTCGGCGGCGGCGTAATCGTAGCGGTTCATGCCCGCGGTGGCGGCGGCGAGCGCGATGAGCTGGTTGCGGTCGTTCGGGAGCGGTCGCGGCGGGAGGAGCTGGGTCGCGATGCGCCGGACCTCGTCGTCCTCCTGATATTGGAGGAGGAAACCGAAGAGGGTCTTGAGAAAGTCGAGGTTGTTGCCCGCGTGGGGGACGCCCTCGACGAGGGTCCGTTGCGCGAGCTCGACCCGGCCCGCGAGGGTGAAGAAGTGGGCGAGGATCAGTCGGCCCTCGGTGTTGGTCGGCGAGGCGGCGACGCCGACGCGCAGGTGGTGGATGGCCTCGGACCAGCGTTGTTGCGCGAACTCCTGTTTGGCCTGCTTGATGTAGAAGTCGCCGCGGGCGACGCTGTACCCGGCCCAGCGGTTGGGCAGGAGAATGTCGAGGAGGCGCGCATCGCCGAACCCGCGCCAGTACTTCACCCAAAGGAAGGCCGCTCCCCCCATCAGCAGCCACGCGGCCATGGCGGCGCCCAAGAACAGGAGCGCGAGGCGCCGCCAAGCGATCTGGACGTGCAGGCCATCAGCCTCCTGGTGCATGGAGACCGGAAAGCTCCACCAGGGCTGCTTGCGGGCGACGGCGGTCACCTTCTGTGGCGAGTGCGGCATGGATGTCGCGGTGGAGCATCGACACCCGCCGGCCAAGATGCGACCCAAATTAGGACTTGCTGGCGAGACGCCGTGTGGCGTTTCCTCGCATACAGCCCAAACCCTAATCGCTTCCTGCTATGAACCTTCGTTCTATCGTCCTGCTTGCCGGCCTGCTTTCTGCGGCCGTTACCCTGCGCGCCGACATCAACATCGATGCCGTCGTCAATGAAGCCAAAGCCGACGTCGAGAAGGCTCCGGCGATCGTGGCGAAGGCGGCGATCGAGAATCCGGATGATGCGGTGGAGCTGCTCTCCGCCTCGGTCACCGCGATCCCGGGAAAGGTCATCGAGATCGTCTGTGCCGTGTGCAAGGGTCTGCCGAAGCTCTCTCCGGAACTCGTGCGCGCCGCCCTCGACGCCTTCCCGGACCGCTCTGCGGAGATCGTGGTGGGCATCACCGATTGCGTGCCCCCGGAAGTGCGCGAAGCCCTCGCCGCGCCGGCTGATGCGGCGCCCCGTCCGGTGCCGGTGCCGCCGCAGCCGATCGACCCCGATCCGGTCAGCCCGTCGGCCTGATTGAGAACCACGAACTTTACTGCCATGAACTCGAAAACGATCCTTGGGATCGCCGCTGCGGTGTGTATTCCGGCAATTGCCTCGGCCGAGGCGGGTTTCCCGATCGGCGATGCCGCGATGCTGCATCTGGTCCTCGATGGCCAGCTCCGCTACGACGACAATGTCGACCTGACCAAGGGCGGGGATGACGACGTCATCTACGTCGTCGCTCCCGGTGTGGAACTCAACTACAACGGTGGTCTCTCGAAGGGCTTCATC
>JAEZSJ010000311.1 GCA_023443985.1 Verrucomicrobiota bacterium
GGCATGGGCGGGCGGGTGCGGGACGGGGGCGGCGGGCTTGGCCGCGCGCCGGGCGGCGCTGCGCTCGCCGCCGTCGACCTTGAAGAACTCGATCGCGCTCTGGAGCTGCTCGGCCTGGGAGGCGAGCTCCTCGGACGAGGAGGCCATCTCCTCGGCGGCCGAGGCGTTCTGCTGGATGACCTTGTCGAGCTCCTGGATCGCCTTGTTGATCTGGCCGGCGCCGGAGTTCTGCTCCTCGCTGGCGACGGTGATCTCCTTCACCAGCTCGGCCGTGCGCCGGATGTCGGGCACGAGCTTGTCGAGCATCTGGCCGGCGGCCTCGGCGATCTCCACCGAGGAGGCGGAGAGTTTGCTGATCTCGCCGGCGGCGGTCTGCGAGCGCTCGGCGAGCTTGCGCACCTCGCTGGCGACGACGGCGAAACCCTTGCCGTGCTCGCCGGCGCGGGCGGCCTCGATCGCCGCGTTGAGCGCGAGCAGATCGGTCTGCCGCGCGATCTCCTCGATGATGGAGATCTTCTGCGCGATGTCCTTCATCGCCTGCACGGTCTGCGCCACGGATTGCCCGGCGGTGTTCGCGTCGGTCGCCGCCTTGGTCGAGATCTTCTCGGTCTGGCGCGCGTTCTCGGTGTTCTGCTGGATGGACCCGCTCGACTCCTCCATCGAGGCGGAGACCTCCTCGACGCTCGCGGCCTGCTCCGAGGAACCGGAGGAGAGTGTCTGCGCGGTCGCGGTCATCTCCTCGCTGCCCGCCGAGACGTTCTCGGCGGCCGAGCGGACGTTGGCGACCACGTCGCGCAGGTTCGCGACCATCCGCTGGAGAGCCAGCCCGAGCGTGTCCTTTTCGCTCGAGAGCTTGACCTCGTGGCGCAGGTCGCCCTCGCCGATCTGCAGCGCCAGCTTCGCCTTCGCATCCAGCGCCTCGGCCATCGCGTTCGCCGCCACCGACAACTGGCCGATCTCGTCCTGCGTCTGGACGGCGACCCGCGCCGTCAGGTCGCCGACGGCGATCAGGCCGAGCCCGTGCATCAGGTCGCGGACCGGCTGGACGATGCGGCGGGTGAGCACGACCGCGAGGATCGCGGCGATGAGGAAGCCGGCGACGACGGCGACCAGAGAGGCGCGCTCGATGAACGCGCCGAAGGCGGCGCCGGCCTCGCTCTTGGCCTGCACGTGGCTGGCGTTGCTCTCGAGCAACTGGGCGAGGAGCGCCTCGGTCCGGAGCTGGGCGTCGCGGGTGGTGACGAGCGCCTGGTGCTGGAGCGCATCCGCGAGCTCCCCCGCCTTCGCGCTGATCCGCTGCATCTCGTCGAACTTGGCCAGGATGCTGCGGTTGGTCGGCACGAGGCGGTCGGCCACGAGGGTCGTGGCCTCGGTGGAACGGCTCGCCCGGACGAGGTCCTTGGCCTTCTTCACGTCCTCATGGAAGGTGTGGTGCAACGGGTCGATCTCGCGCAGCAGGCGGACCACCTCGGGGTTGCCGAGGCGCCGGCTCGCGAGCCAGCGGCCGAAGCGGCAGCCGCCGGCATCCTCGCCGCCCTCGAAGGGCCGGCCGCTCACGCACATCTCCTGCACCCGGACCACGAGCTCGAAATGGTCGCTGCGGAACTGGATGAGGTCGCGTTCCAACCGCAGGGGATCGCCGAGCTGCTGGGCCTCGACCTCGCGCTCCATCTCGAAGAAACGGTTGTTCTCGTCGCGCAGCTTCGCCCAGGCCGTGCCGAACTCCTTCCACAATGCGTCCTCGGCCGCGACCCGCGGGATCGCGTCGTAGCGGCTCCACGCGGCCGAGATCTCCTCCCGCGCCTTGGCGACGACCGCGTGCTGGCGGGCCCGCTCCTCGGCGTCGATGCCGAGATTCAGGAGGGTGCGTACGCAGGTCTTGACGACATCCGCCCGATCCTGGAAGACCAGCAACGACTGTTGCGCAGGCATCGACTGGGAGGTGAGCTCGTCGATGTTTCGAGCGTTCGTGGAGGCGCCATAGAAGCTGATCGCGCCGATGATGACGGCGATCAGCGCGATGCAGCCGAAGCTCAATCCAAGCTTCGCGCCGAGTTTCATGCTTTTCATGGTTTTCTGTGCCGATGGTTCATTGAGGCGACACCGACCGGCCGGCCGGCGCGCGGGAACGAAAGAGGGGCCGAAGGCCGCAGCCGGAGGCGGCGGGCACGCCTGGCGAGGCGGCGACAATCCACTGTCGTCCCCTCCACCCCCTGCCCTGCGCTGCACGCCTGCTGCATAGGGCGCTTGTATCGGATCGCCGGGGCCGTCCTTGGGGCCGAAAAACCCGGATCCGTTGTCCGGCAATTCCCTACACGACTGTCCGGCGCCGGCGGCCCGGATTCGCCCGCCGGCGGCGTTCGCCTCTACGGAACCGGCGAAAATGGAGATGAAGATTGCCGCCCTCCCGCCCGATAATACCCTCTCGTTCCGCGCACGAAACCTCCCCTTCCCGCGCTGGCGGAAGTGGTAACGGAGAACATGCCTTCGCTCTCGGTTCGGCTCAATCCCCCCCTCGGACAGGTCCATCGCCGCCTCAACGCCCTCACCTGGGGGCTTGCGCTCGTCTGGCTCGGGCTGACCGCCCTCGCGCTCCTCGCCGGGCTGCGCCACCAGCACCCCGGCCCCGACGCCGTCCACGGGCTCGCCGGTCACGAGCGGACGATGCTCGTCGCGCACTCGCTGGTCGCCCTGTTCGGCATCGTCGGGCTGTTGGTCGGCCGGCGCAGCCTGCGCACGGTCCTGCTCGCCCGCGACAACGCCCACGCCGCCCTCGCCGAGAGCGAACATCGGGCCCGCCAACTCATCGAGCGGCTGCCGCTGCTGGCCGTCACCTGCACCCCCGAGGGCACCGTCACGTTCGTCAACCCCGCGCTGGTCGCCCTCACCGGTCGGCCGCTCGAGACCTCGGTCGGGCAAAACTACTTCGAGCTCCTCGTCCCCCGCGAGCACCGGGCCGCCGAGGAGGAGGCGCTGCGCCGTTTCCTCGCGGGCGACGCCCCCCACGCCAACTCCCTCGGCGCCGTCGCCGCCCCGGACGGGCGGGTCCACACCATCGCGTGGCAACACACCCGCGTGACCGATCTCCGGGGCGCACCGCTCGGCGTCACCAGCCTGGGCGAGGACATCACCGAACGCGCGGCCGAGGATCTCCGGCTCCACCTGCTCTCCCGCGCCGTCGAACAGAGCCCCGCGATCGTCGTCATCACCGACGCCGAGGGCCGGATCGAGTACGTCAACGCGCGCTTCGTCGAGGTCACCGGGTTCTCCCCGGCGGAGGCGATCGGACAGAACCCGCGGATCCTCTCCGCCGGCATTGCCCCGCCGGAATTCTATCGCGAGATGTGGGATACGATCCAGGCCGGCCGGGACTGGCGCGGCGTCTTCCACAACCGCCGCAAGAACGGGGAACACTACTGGGCCGACGCCCGCATCAGCGCGGTCCGCGACACCTCCGGGCGGATCGTGCGGTTCATCGCCCTGCAGGAGGACATCACCGAGCGCCGCCGCACCGAACAGGCGCTCGCCGAGAGCGAGCAGCGTTTCCGCACGCTCGTCGAGCACGCACCGGTCGGCGTCGTGGTGCACAGCGGCCTCCGCTGCGTCTACGCCAATGCCAGCGCCCTGCGGCTCTTCGGCTACGACGAAAGCACCACCGTCACCGCGATCGACGTGCGCTCCCATGTGCTGCCGACCTCGCTGCCGGTGGTCGAGGCCCACGAGAAGAACACGCCGCTGGGCGGCGTGCACCCCGCCGTCGAGCTCGACCTGCGCCGCTGCGACGGCTCGCATCTCTTCTGCGAGAGCATCGCCTCCCGCATCACCTACAACGGCGAACCCGCCACCCTCGCCCTCATCGTCGATATCACGGAGCGCCGCCAGATGCTGGCCGCCGTCGAGGAGAGCGAGGCGCGCTACCGCACCCTCGTGGAGGTCGCGCCGGTGGCGATCTTCTCGCTGGCGCAGGGCCGTTTCACCTACGCCAACCCCGCCGCCGCCCGCCTCTTCGGCTTCCCCTCCGCGCACGAGCTCGTCGGCGCGAGCATCTGGCAACGCGTGCATGCCGACTCGCTCGCCGCCGTCACCGCCCTGTTCGACCGGGCCGAGGCCGGCGGCGAGGGCGGGATCGAGGAGGTGTCGTTCCTCGGCCGCGACCATCAACGTGTCATCTGCGCCACCACGGCCGTCGCCGTGACCATCGGCCGCCAGTCCGCCGTGCTCACGCTCGCGGTGGACACCACCGAACGGCGCCAGCTTGAGGGCGCCTTGCGGGAGAACGAGTCGCGGATCCGGGAGACGCTGGAGAGCACCGCCGCCGGCTATTTCCTCCTCGATCGCGAGGACCGCCTCGTGCACGCGAACAGCGCGTTCCTGCAGTTCTTCGGGCAGCCCACGCTGGCCGCGGTGCGCGGCCGGCCGTTCGTGGAGCTCCTGCCCGAGGCCGAGCGCCAGGACCTGGCCGAGCACCTCCTGCGCCTCGCCGGGGGCGACGAGTTCATCGGCGGCGAACTGCGCCACCGCCGGGCCGACAGCTCCCTCGCCTACTTCAGCTTCACCGCCCATCTGGTCCGGGAGAAAGGCGAGCTCGCCGGCTGCGAGGGCTTCCTGCTCGACACCACCGCCATCCATGCGAGCGAGGAACGCTACCAGATGCTCTTCGAGCAGATGCTCGACGGGTTCGCGCTCCACGAGATCATTTGCGACGAGACCGGCCAGGCGGTGGACTACCGTTTCCTGGCGGTGAACCCCGCGTTCGAACGCCTCTTCGACCGCCCCGCCTCCGCCTTCGTGGGCCGGCGCGTGCGCGAGATCTTCCCCGCGCTCGACCCGAAGTGGGTCGAACGCTACGGCCGCGTCGTCCGGACCGGCGAGCCGCTGGCGCTCGCCGACTACTCCGCCGAGCTCGGCCGCCACACCGAGATCGTGGCGTTCCGCCACGGCGAACGCCGCTTCGCCTGCCTGGTGCGCGATGTGACCGCAAAACGCCAGCTCGAGCAGCAGTTCCTCCAGGCGCAAAAGATGGAGGCGGTCGGCCAACTCGCCGGCGGCGTCGCCCACGACTACAACAACATCCTCGTGGCGATCCTCATGAACCTCGCGCTCCTGCGCAACGAGACCGGGCTCCAGCCCGAGACCGCCGCCTCGCTCGTCGAGCTCGAGCGCGAGGCGAAACGCGCCGCCTCCCTCACCCGCCAGCTCCTCGTCTTCAGCCGCCGGCAATGCGTCCAGCCCGCCTGCCTCGACTTCAACGACCAGCTTGAGACCACCCTCAACATGCTCCGCCGCCTCCTCGGCGAGCACATCGCGATCACCACCCGTCTCACCCCCGGCCTCCCCTGCATCGTCGCCGACCCGGGCATGCTCGACCAGGTGGTGATGAACCTCTGCCTCAACGCCCGCGACGCCATGCCCTCCGGCGGCACGCTCGAGCTGAGCACCGGCCGCGCCGACTTCGCGGGCCCGTCCACGATCCACCCCGAGGCGCGACCGGGGGCGTTTCTCGCCTTCGCCGTGCGCGACACCGGCACCGGCATGGACGCCGCCACGCGCCAACGCATCTTCGAGCCTTTCTTCACCACCAAGGAGTCCGGCAAAGGCACCGGTCTCGGTCTCGCCACCGTCTTCGGCATCGTCCAGCAACACCGCGGCTGGATCGAGGTCGAGAGCACACCGGGCCACGGCAGCACCTTCCGCGTCCTCCTGCCCTTCGCCGCCGAGTCCGCGCCCGCCGAGACCCCGCCCGCGCGCTCCAAGCCCCCTCCCGCCGCCGGCCGCGAGACGATCCTCCTCGTCGAGGACGACGCCGTCGCCCGCCAGACGATCAGCCTCACCCTCCGCCGCGACGGCTACCAGGTGCTGGAGTCGCAGAACGTCGCCGAGGCGCTCGTGCTCTGGCACGAACACCGCGCCCGGATCGCGGCGCTGATCACGGACATCGTCATGCCCGGGGGCCGAAACGGCCTCGAGCTGGCCCACGAGCTCCACGCCGAGCATCCCGCCCTCAGCATCGTCCTCACCTCCGGCTACAGCGACGACGCCGCCCGCACCATGCCCGCCGTCGAGGGCGCCGTCTACCTGTCGAAGCCGTTCGACTACGAGACCTTGATCGAGGCGCTCCACGCCAGCCTCGACCGCAACCGCGCCGCAAGCTGATCCCGGGCGGAGGCGCGGGCTGGGAGCAGCGGACCGACTGCGCCTCCGGGGCGCGGCTACTCCGCGGCGGGCGTGCCGTTGCGCAGCTCACGCACCAGCGCGAGCAGGTCGCCCATCGGATACGGCTTCGCCAGCCAGCGCCAGTCGGTCGGGAGCTCCGCCTCATTCGGCATCGTCCCGGGATAGCCCGAGCAGAGCAGGACCGGCAGGCCCGGCCGCGCGGCCTGCAGGCGCCGCGCCGCCTCCGGTCCGCCGAGCCGCGGCATCACCACATCGAGCACGGCGACGGCGATCGGGCCGGAATGCGCCGCCGCCACCGCGCAGGCCTCCTCGCCATCCGGCACCTCCAGCACGCGATAGCCATGGCTGCGCAAGCCGCCGCTGGCGATGCGCCGCACCGCGGGCTCGTCCTCGGCGAGCAGAATCGTGTAGCCGCGCCCTTCGTCCGGCCTGGCCTCGCCGGCCGTGCCCGGGCGCGGACCCGTTTCGCCGGTCGGCGCGGTGATCGCGGGAAGGTAGACGCGGAACGTGGTCCCGCGGCCAACTTCGCTGTAGACGCTGATGAATCCCTCGTGCTGCTGGACGATGCCCTGCACCACGGAAAGCCCCAGGCCCGTGCCCCGGCCCACCGCCTTCGTGCTGAAGAACGGCTCGAAGATCCGCCGCTGCGTCTCCTCGTCCATGCCGACGCCGGTGTCGGTGACCGTGAGCACATGGTAGCGGCCCGGTCGTGACCATGGGTAGGATACGAGGTCGGCCGTCGTGAACTCGGCGCGGCCGATCTCGAGCTGGATGCAGCCGCCCTCCGGCATCGCGTCGCGGGCGTTCACGCACAGGTTCATGATCACCTGCTCGATCTGCCCCGAGTCGACGTTGGCCCAGCAGCCCTCGGCGGGGCCGCGCATCTCCACCCGCACCGCCTCGGTGAGCACACGGCGCACGAGCTTGAGCATGGCCGCGAGCAGCACGGCCAGATCGGTGGGCCGCACCCTCAGCTTCTGTTGCCGGCTGAACGCCAGCAGTTGGTGGGTGAGCTCCGCGGCCCGCCGGGCGGCCTCGTCGATCTCGTGCAGGTAGGAGGCCGCCTCGTCCGGGCCGGTCCCTTCCTGCCGGGCAAGCTCGAGGCTGCCGCGGATCACCAGCAGCAGGTTGTTGAAATCGTGCGCCACCCCGCCGACGAGCCGGCCCACCGCCTCCATCTTCTGCGCCTGCCGGAGCTGCGCCTCGGTATGCTGCTGCGCCGTCACATCGCGCAACGCAAGCACCGCGCCGCACACCGCCCCCTGCTCGTTGCGCACGGGGGCCGCCGTGTACTCGACGATCGCCGGCCGGCCGTCGGGCGTGGAAAGCTCCGCCCGTCCCGGTGCCACCGGCTGGCAGGGGGCGGCGGCGAGGGCCCTCTGGATCGGGTCCGGACAGGGAGTCTCCGTGCCCGGCTCGCGCAGTTGCAGCAGTTCGCCGAACAGCCGGCCGCCGGCCGCGTCCGCGGCGATCCCGGCCAGGCGACCGGCGACGGGGTTGAGCCGCTGCACGCGCGAGGCGGCATCCGTCACCACCACCGCGTCGCCGATCGAATCGAGCACGTTCCGCAGGTCCGCCTCGCCGGCGCGGAGCCGTTGCTCCGCCAGCCGCCGGCGACGCCGGCTCGCGAGCAGCCGGGCGATCGTGAGCGTTTGGAGCAGGAGCACGCCGAGCACCGCGGCCACCGTGCCGGGACGCTCGCGCCAGAAGGGAACGGTGGCGAACCGCACCTCCACGCCCGGCGGCACCCGCGCGGGCGAGATCCCGAAGCGGGCGAGTTCACGCGCGTCGACCACGAACTGGGTGCGGCAACGGCGCACCACCGGGAGCGGTCCCTGCTCCGTCCCCGCGAGCACGCGGACGACCAGTTCGCCCACTTCGCCGCCGTGCTCACGGCCGTCGAGCAGCGAGCCGCCCAGCAGCCCGTGGCCGAAATAGAAGCTCCACACCCCGAAGAGCGGCGCCGGGCAGATCGCGCGGGCCCGTTGCACGGCCTCCTCATAGGAGCGCACGGCGCCGTTCGCATCGAGATTCCAGGAGAGCAGCAGCACCACGTCCCGCTCCGCGTCGAGCCCGGCTAGGGCCGCCTCCGTCTCCGCGAAGCTGCCCCGCCCGAGCGACAACACCTCCCGGTCCGCGCCGCTCGCGGCCAGCGCCGAAGCCAGCGCCGCGCGGTTGGCCTCGCCGGTCTCGGTGGTGTCGTTCACCACCACCAGCCGGCGCGCAGCGGGGCGAAGCGCCTGCAGAAGCTGCAGCGTGCCCGCGAGGTCGAGTGCCTCGATCACGCCGCCGACCCCCGGCGGGGCCTCGCCGTCGAGGAAGTTCACGCCGCCGAAGAACAACGGCGTGCCCGGCTCGAGCCGGTCGCGATGCCGCAACGCGAACTGGTAGGCGAAATCGTCCACCGCGATCACCGCCGCGGGGCGGCTCATCGCCACCTTGCTCGCGAAATTGGCGACCATGCCGGTCTCCCGCTCCCGTTGCGGGAAACGTTTCACGTCGAGTTGCAGCAGCACGAGCTCGGCGTGCGGCGCGAGCGCTTCCTGCAGGCCGGCGACCACACCGTCCTCCCATTCCATGCCGACATGGTAGGACAGGAGCACCAACACCGCCGGTCGCACCCCGGGCTCCGCGCCGCGCAGGGACACGCCGGCGCCGCAAAGGACGCTGAACAACAGGAGGAGCGCGCACCGCCACCCCGCGGTCGGGGAACCGGCGGCCTGGGGGGAACCGGAAACAGGCGGGTAGGAGCACATCGCTGCGGCGCGGATGCGACGGCATTCTGACACCGCCGCGACTCCCGGCGAGCGTTCATCGGCCGTTCTCCTCCGGCATTGAGCCGCTTCGCGGCGCAGCCCGCGAGTTGCGCCGCGCGAGTTTCCCCGCTCCCTGCCGGCCATGCGCCTCCGTTTCCTGCTCCTGCCCGCCGCGCTGCTGGGCGCCGCCGCCGGCTGCGCCGCGCCCGAGCGCTCCGCCATGAAGAAAAACACCTCCCCCTCCCCCGACTCCTGCCCGGTCTCCGCCCGTTCCGCCTGCGGCCTGCCTTCGCAGGCGGTCATCGACCTCGCGCGGACCAAGGTCCAGCGCACCGATGCCGAATGGCGCGCCCGGCTCACCCCGCAGCAATACCGCGTCGCCCGCCGCCAGGGCACCGAACCGCCCTTCCAGAACGAGTATTGGAACTTCCATGGCGACGGCGTCTTCGTCTGCGTGGGCTGCGACGCGCCGCTCTTCGACAGCCGCCACAAGTTCAACTCCGGCACCGGCTGGCCGAGCTATTGGCAGCCGCTCGAGCCGGCGTTCCTCGCCGAGACGACCGACAGCAGCCACGGCATGGTCCGCACCGAGGTGCACTGCGCCGTCTGCGGCTCCCATCAGGGCCATGTGTTCGACGACGGCCCCGCCCCCACCGGCAAACGCTACTGCATCAACTCCGCCTCGCTGAAATTCCTCACGCGCACCGAGTATGAGGCGTGGGTCGCGGGCCGGAACGCGGCCGGCGACTCCGCCGCGCGTTGAACGGCGCCGGCCCGGTGCGGCCCCGCCCGCCGGGCCCTCAGCAGGCCAGCAGAATCTTGAGGCGCCGCAGCGCCTCGTCGTGCATCGCGCTGACTCGCTCCTCGCCCACCCCGAGCGCGCGGCCGATCTCCCGCATCGTCATGCCCTCGCAGTACGCGAAGAGCAGCACCAGGCGCGGCAGATGCGGCAGGCTGTTGATCACATCGATCGCGTGATCGGTGGCCGCCGTGCGCTGCGTCACGGCATGAGGGGAGAGGATCTCGGGAGAAGCCATGTTGCCCCATGGTTTGCAGCCGACGTGCCAGCGCGGCGCCGAGTTCCGCAAGCTGTTGATGATTCGGCAGAAAACATGACGAGCCCCGGTGCGCCGGCTCGCCCGCGCAAACCGTCCGGCCCGGAAAGCAAATCTTGCCGGCCGCGCCGGGCAGCGTTTTCCGCGAGGAGTTCCCCACGCGCCCGCCGAGGGCAAAACCCCCTGCGCGCGGTGGGGCGCGGGCTCCACCGCCGCGCACGAGCCACGGGAGCTCAATCGCTCAGTCCAGCGCCGGCAGCTGCAGCGTCTCCATCGCCTTGCGCAGATCCTGCATGAACATCGCCGCGCCGCCGCCGTTGACCACGCGGTGGTCGAAGGTGAGCGACATCGTGACGACCTCGGCCGCCTTGAACGTATTGCCCGTTCGGATCATCTCGTGGTGCGAGGTGCCGATGAACAACGTGGCCATCGCCGGCGGCACCACGATCGGGATCGCCGCCCGCACGCCGAAGCTGCCGAGGCTGGAGATCATCAACGGCGCGCGCACCTCCACGATCTTGCCGCGCCGCGCCTCCTCGATCACGCGCACGTAGGTCGCGTGGAACTCGTCCCAGGTGAGGCGGTTCGCCTGCGGGATCACCGCGGTCACGAGCCGGTCGCCCTCGAGCGCCACCGCCACGCCGAGCTCGAAATCCTCGACCTCCACGATGTGCGTGCCCTTCAGCACGAGCCGGCGGAACGGCGGGTTGAGCACCATCACCTGCGTGACCGCCCACGCGACCATCGACGATGGCGAGGGCGCATGCCGCGGGTCGCGCAACTTCGCGATCTGCCGCGCCGCCCGGATCGCGCTCCAGTCGATCGCCAGCTCCATCGTGGCCGGCACGACGGGCGAAAGCCGTTGGGTGATCGCCGGCGAAAGCACCGGTTCGCGCGGCACCGCGCCGGGGGGGGCGCCGAGCTCCTCGAGCGAGACGACGCCCGCCAGACCGACGCGTTTCGCCATCGCCGCCTGCTCCGGCGGCGGCTCGGGCGGGAGCTGCACCGCGAGCTCGGGGATGTGCTTCGCGAACTTGCCGGGCCGGGCGGCGGGCGCGATCTCCGCGACGTCGAGCGCCACCGTGCGCCAGTCGACGCCCTCCGGCGCGAGCATGGCGATGACCTGGCCGACGAGCACAACCTCGTCGATCTTCGTCTTCCAGCCCACGAACGTGCCAGGCCGCGCCGCCTCGATCGGGTACACGGCCTTCTCGGTCTCGACCTCGCACAGGGCCTCGTCGGCCTTCACCGGGTCGCCCGGCTGCTTCAGCAACGAGACGACGCGGGCGTCGCGGATGCCCTCGCCCATGATCGGCACCTTGAGCGGCTCGCCCGCGACCTTCTGCGGCCCCGCGGGGGCCGCCGGGATCGTGGCGATCGGCGGCACCGGCACGTGCGCGCGGGCCGGCGGCACGACGGTCGCCCGGGTGAGCGCGGCCGTCATGGTCTGTCGCAGTGCCGCCAGCACACGGGCGGTGTCGGGGAGCGCCGCATACTCGCTCACGGCGTTGAAGCCGATCATGACGTTGCCCTTCGAGACGAGAACCGGCGGGCAGACCATGCGGCTGAAGACCTCGGGGCGCTCGCTGAGCTCGGTCACGATCATCTGGCCGACCGAGCAGTTGACAGTGTCCTCCTGCACGACGACCAGGCGGCCGGTCTTGCGCACCGACTCCGCCAGCGTCTCCCGGTCCCACGGCACGATCGTGCGCAGGTCGATCAGCTCCACGCTCAGCTCGTCGCCGAGGGCCTTCAACGCCTCGCCACAGAGCTCGACGGTGTTGCCCCAGGCCACGAGCGTGACGTCCGCCCCCTCCTGGCACACGCGGGCGCGGCCGAACGGCACCGGCGCGATCGGCTCCTTCGACTCGTGCTCGGCCCAGAACATGTGCTTGGGCACGAGGAACAGCACCGGGTCCGCCGCGTGCAGCGCCGTCCAGAGCAGGCCCGCCGCGTCGGCGGGGGTGCTTGGCATGACGACGTGGAGACCGGGCAGGTGCGCGAAAAGCGCCTCGTTGGTCTGGCTGTGCCAGAGGCTGCCGCCGGGCAGGTAGCCGCCGCACGGCGCGTAGATCACCGCCGGGCAGGTCCACTGGCCGTTGGTGCGCCAGCGCAGGGTCGCGAGGTTGGTGGCGAGCTGGTTCCAGCCGGCGCAGATGAAATCGATGAACTGGATCTCGAATACGGGTTTCCAGCCGTAGCTCGCGAGGCCGCACGCCACGCCGAGGATGGTCGACTCGGCGAGCGGCGAGTTCACCACGCGGCCCGGGAAATCCGTGGAGAGCGTGCGGGTCAGGCGGAACACGCCGCCCTTCGGGTCCTCGACATCCTCGCCGAAGACCAGGCGCTTGGGCTCGGCCTTGAGGCCGGCGCGCAGCGTCTGGCTGATGAGGTCGCCGATCCGGTATTTGCCGGCGGGGAACAACTCGCCCGCGAGCTTCGGCGGCTCGGCGGCGAACACGTTGGCCTCGGTCTCGTCGGGGCGCGGATCGTCGGCCTGCTCGGCGCGGTCGTAGGCGGCGCGCACTTCGTCGCGCACCTCGGTCTCGAGCTTCGAATACGCCTCCTCCGTCAGGAGCCCCTCGTCGAGCAGCTCCTGTTTGAAGACCGCGATCGGGTCGTGCTGGGCCATGCGCGCCAGATCCTCGGTCGAGCGGTAGAGCTTGTGGTCGTCGGAGCTGGTGTGGCTCGCGAGACGCTCGGTCTGGATCCACAGGAGCACCGGACCGAAGCCCGCGCGCAGCTTCGCGATGGCCGCGGCGGCGGCCGAGTGCACCGCGACGACATCGCGGCCGTCGACGACCTGCCACTGCTCGCGTGCGAGCACGCCGAGTGCATACGGGTTCGTCTTCCGGGTCGGCGTGCTGATGCCGTACGCGTTGTCCTGCACGAGCATCAGCACCGGCAGTTTGCGCTCCTGCGCAAAACACACCGCCTCGAAGAAGTCGCCCTGCCGCGTGGCCGCATCGCCCGTGCTGGTCACGACGACGTTCGGCGTGCCGTCCATCTGCAGGCCCCACGCGATGCCGCACGCCGGCAGCATCTGCGCGGAGGTCGGCGTCGGCACGCTCCAGATGTTGTGTTTGCGCGAGCTGAAATGTCCGGTGAGCTGGCGACCGCCGCTCGACGACTCGCGTTTGCCGAAGTACTCCAGCGCCAGCTCGTACGAGCTCACGCCCCGCGCCAGCACGAGCGCCCGGTCGCGGTAGTACGGGCAGGCGAAGTCGTTCTCCTGCAGCAGCAACCCGACCGCCGCGAGCGCCTCGTGGCCCATGCTCGCCACGTGGAAATGCCCCCGGCCCTGCCGGTTCAGGCTCTCCTGGCGAAGGTCCCCCTGGCGGCTCTCGAGCATCAGGCGCAGCAGCCTGAGCTTGGTGGCGGAGTCGAGCGCAGGGGCATGGGTGGCGCGCGCGGATTTCGTCACGGAGGAGTTCTTCGCGGTCATCGCGGCCGAGGAAGGGTTGCCCCTGCGGAGTTGGCAAACTGTTAGTCACGCGCTCCGCCGCGCACCCGGGTCGCGCCCGCATCACCACAGACGAGTGAGCGAGCCGAAGCCGACCGTCTCCGCGAACAACTCCGGCAACGGCCGGCCTTCACCGATGCTCCGCCACGCACGAATCACGCCGGCATGCGTCACCAGCACCAGCCGCTCCGGACGTGCCGCGAACAGCTCCGCGCGCAGCGCCCCGACCCGCACCAGCAAGTCCTCCGCCGACTCGCCGCCGGGCGGGCGCGTCCGCCACGGCTCAGCCATCCACCCCGCATGCACCGGTCCGGAAAGTTCCTCCCAGCGGCGGCCATCCCACTCGCCCATGTCGAGCTCGGCCAGCCGCGGTTCGATCCGTACCTCGCCCTCGGTCAGCCGCGCCGCCAGCCGCCGGCAACGCTCCGCCGGACTCGACCACACCGCGGCCGGCGTCCACGGCAGGCTCGCGCGCACCGCCGCCGCCTCGGCCTCGAACGTCTCCGCCAGCGCCACCTCGGTCCGGCCGTAGCAGAGCCCGGCCGGGATCACCACGCGCGTGTGCCGGACCAGCAACCCGTTCATGCCTGCGTCCTCCACCCGGAGCGAAACGCGGCGTCGGCTCGGCCGCACCATCTCGGATGGGGCCCTGCTCCGCGCGGCGTCCCGTTCATCGCAGCACCCCCGACACCACGAGATAGAAGGCAACCTCGCCGAGCTGCTGCGCCGCCCCGAGGCAGTCGCCGGTGTACCCGCCGATTCGTGACTGGAACCAGCGCCCGGCCACCAGCCGCACCAGGCCCAGCGCCGCCACCGCCCACCACGCCCGCACCGGCAGCAACGCCATCGGCGCCAGCGCCGTCGCCAGCACCAGGAGCAGCCGCCCGCCGCCGAGCCGCACCACGAGGGCGCGCGCCTTCGACGGACCTTCGCTGCGCGCATAGTCCATCGTCGCCATCAGCGTCGCCGCCATTCCACGACTGACGGCGTGCCCGGCCACCAGCACCGCCGGTACCGACACCCCGGGCAGCGCCGCCAACGCCTGCCATTTCAACCCGAGCAGCAGCACCAGCCCGAGCGCGCCGTACGCGCCCGTGTGCGAGTCCTTCATGATCTCGAGGATCCGCTCCCGCGTGTGCCCGCCCCCGAAGCCGTCGCACACGTCGGCCCAGCCGTCCTCGTGCATCGCGCCCGTGAGCACGACGCCGGCGACCAGCGCCAGACCGGCCGCGACCGCCGGAGGCCAGACGAGTGCGGCCAGCCACCACACCAGAGCCGCCACCCCGCCGACGAGCGCACCGCACAACGGAAAATAGGTGATCGCCTGGCGCAGATCCGCCACGCCCACCCCGATCCCGCGCGGCAGCGGCAGTCGCGTGAAAAACGCCACCGCGCCCGCCAATGTGCGCCACTCGGTCCGGAGCGCACTCACGGCGCGGACTCCTCCGCCCGCCCGCTCACGCCGGCCGATTCGAAGGTCGCCATCTCGTCGAGGAACGCCGCCGCCGCGCGCACGATCGGCCAGGCCAGCGCCGCGCCCGTGCCCTCGCCGAGCTTCAGCCCCAGGTCGAGCAGCGGCCGGCCGCCGAGCGCCTGCACCGCGATGTGGTGCGGCCCGTCGCCGGACGCGTGGGCGAACACGAAGTAGTCGCTCGCCGCCGGCGCCAGCCGGTTCGCCGTCAACGCCGCCGCGGTGCTGATGAAGCCGTCCACCATCACGAGCATCCGCCGGCTCGCCGCCTCGAGCATCGCCCCGGTCATCATCGCGATCTCGCAGCCGCCGAAGGCCGCCAACGCCGCGAGCGGCTCGCGGAGTTCTCCGTGCCGCGCCTGCACGCGCTGCAGGATCGCGATCTTGCGCGCCAGCCCGGCGTCGTCGTGACCGGCGCCGCGGCCCGTGCACTCGGCGATCGGCCGGCCGGTGAACGCGCTGTAGAGCAGCGCCGCCGCCGCCGAATTTCCGATGCCGAGCTCGCCGGGCAGAATGGCGTTGCAGCCGCGGCGCTCCGCGAGGTCGCGCACGATCGCCGCCCCCTCCGCCAGGCAGTGCGCGACCTCGGCGGACGTGAGCGCGGGTTCGTGCAGCGCGTTGCGCGTGCCGGCGCGGACCTTGCGCTTCAACAGAGCGGGATGGTCGGGCAGCTCCGCCGCCACGCCGGCATCGACCACCGTGACCGGCAGATCCGAGAGTCGTGCCAGCACGTTGATGCCCGCTCCGCCGGCGAGGAGGTTGAGCACCATCTGCGGCGTCACCTCCGGCGGGAACGGGCTCACCCCTTCGCGCGCCAGTCCGTGGTCGCCGGCGAACACGAGGACCTGCGGCGCGACGAGCCGCGGCTTGAGCGTCGCCTGCATCTGGCCGAGCCGCATCGCCAGCTCCTCCAGCCGGCCGAGCGAGCCCGGCGGCTTCGTCTTGTTGTCGATCCGCGCCTGCAGCGCGGGGGCGAGTTCGCGGGCGAGCGGAGGTATGGCGGGCGTGTTCCAGTCCATGGGGAAACGGGCGGCTCACTTCAGCCGTACCGGACAACCGGCGACAAGCAGCCACGCCTCGTCGGCCGCGGCGGCTGTGCGCTGCGCGAGCCACCCGGCGAGGTCGCGGAACCGCCGCAGGGGCGCCGACTCCGGCACCGGGCTCCAGCCGACCTCGTTGCCGACGACGACCGTGGGCCACGGCGCCGCGCGGAACCCGCGCAGCTGCGCGTCCCATGCGGCGAGGATCGCGTCGTCGTCGCGCCCGAAACGGTCGCTCAACCAGAGTGTGAGACAGTCGAGCACCACGCCGCCGGGC
>JAEZSJ010000340.1 GCA_023443985.1 Verrucomicrobiota bacterium
GTGTCCGGTCGCGCGTTCGATCAGGGTGGCGAACTCGGCCCCGTTGGCCGCGTCGCGCACTGCGCTGGTGGCGACCAGCGCAACCTGGGTCGGACCGTCGGCGGTGGCGAGGGCGAGCAGGTTCTGCACCGCCGCGAGCCCGCGCGCCAGGCTCTCCGGTGTCAGCGTCGGTCGCGCATCGCCGAGCCCGCGGCCGATGCGCGCCTCCTCGACGGCGTAGCGCACCGTCGTGATCGCGCCGGCCGGCGCGCGGGCGGCGACCAGGAGTTTGATGGTGTTGCTGCCGATATCGATGACGGCGACGCGCATGGGGGCAGGCTGGCCGGCGCGCGGTGCGAGGCAAAGGCGAGAATGCGGGCGGCGGGCGGTTGTTTTCTTTTCTGGCGTTTGCGCCCGCGGCGAACTCCCTGTCTCCCGTGCCGCTGTTCACGCTGAAGTCCGACTACCCGCCGATGGGCGACCAGCCCGAGGCGATCGCGAAGCTCGTGGAGTCGATCCGCGCCGGGCACCGCGACCAGACGCTGCTCGGCGTGACCGGCTCCGGAAAGACCTTCACGATGGCGAACGTGATCGCGCAGTGCGACCGGCCGGTGCTGGTGATCTCGCACAACAAGACCCTGGCGGCGCAGCTGTTCTCCGAGTTCAAGAACTTCTTCCCGGACAACGCGGTCGAGTATTTTGTAAGCTACTACGATTACTACCAGCCCGAGGCCTACATCCCCTCGAGCGACACGTTCATCGAGAAGGACTCGTCGCGGAACGACGAGATCGAGCGGCTCCGCATCTCGGCGGCGAGCTCGCTGGTGAGCCGGCGCGACGTGCTGGTGGTGGCGAGCGTCTCGTGCATCTACGGCCTCGGCTCGCCGGAGGATTTCGCCGAGCTGCGCATCCCGCTCGAGGTCGGGAGGCCGTTCTCCCGGCAGGCGTTCCTGGAAAGGCTCGTCGAAAACCTCTACGAACGGAACGACTACGAGCTGCAGCGCGGCCGTTTCCGCGTGCGCGGCGACGTGGTCGACGTGATGCCGGCGTACCTCGAGCACGGGCTGCGCGTGGAGTTCTTCGGCGACGAGATCGATGCGCTCAGCGAGTTCGACCCGCTCACCGGCGCGGTGTTGCGCAAGCTGCCCCGCTTCGACCTCTATCCGGCGAATCAATACGTGACGACGAAGGGCAAGCTCGAGGGGGCGATCGCCTCGATCCGCGCGGAGCTCGACGAGCGGGTGGCGCATTTCGAGAGGAACGGCCAGCTGCTCGAGGCGCAGCGGATCCGCATGCGCTGCGAGTACGATCTCGAGCTGCTGCGGGAGATGGGCGTCTGCAACGGCATCGAGAACTACTCCCGGCACCTCTCGGGGCGGAAGCCGGGCGACCGGCCGTTCTGCCTGCTCGACTTCTTCCCGAAGGACTTCCTGGTCTTCATCGACGAGAGCCATGTGACCGTGCCCCAGGTCGGCGGCATGTACGCCGGCGACCGCTCGCGCAAGGAGACCCTCGTCAACTTCGGGTTCCGCCTGCCCTCGGCGCTCGACAACCGGCCGCTCAACTTCGACGAGTTCCGCGCCGTGACCGGCCAGACGGTGTTCGTCTCCGCCACCCCGGCGAAGTTCGAGCTCGAGCGCTCCGCGGTGGTGGCCGAGCAGGTGATCCGGCCCACGGGCCTGCTCGACCCCGAGATCCAGCTCCGACCGACCAAAGGCCAGGTCGAGGACCTGATCGGCGAGATCCGCGCGGCGGTTGGCGCGGGCGAACGCGTGCTCGTGACGACGCTCACGAAGCGGCTCTCCGAGGACATCACCTCCTACCTCCGCGACGCGAAGATCCGCGTCGAGTACCTGCATTCCGACATCGACGCGATCGAGCGGGTCGAGATCCTGCGCAACCTCCGCCTCGGGAACTTCGACGTGCTGGTCGGCATCAACCTCCTGCGCGAGGGGCTCGACCTCCCCGAGGTGGCGCTCGTGGCGATCCTCGACGCCGACAAGGAGGGGTTCCTGCGCAGCGAGACCAGTCTGGTCCAGACCGCCGGCCGCGCCGCGCGCCACGAGAAGGGGCGGGTGATCTTCTACGCCGACGTGCAGACGGAATCGATCCGTCGCACGATCGAGGTTACAGCGCGGCGGCGCGAGAAGCAGCTCGCCTACAATGCCGCACATGGCATCACGCCGCGCAGTGTGAAGCGGGCCGCGCAGAGCAGCCTCGCGCTGTACGACGGAAGCGGTCGCCGCGAGGAGGAACCGGCGGCGGCGGTGGGGGAGGCCGACGATGTCGCCGCGGTCGTCGCCGAGCTGGAGGAGGAGATGCAGGAGGCGGCGGAGGCGCTGGAGTTCGAACGGGCGGCGTTGCTGCGCGACCAGATCAAGGCGCTGAAATCGGGCGAGTTCCGCCGGCCCGCCGCGGGGGCCAGGCCGAAGAAACTGTACGGCGCGCCGAAACACGGGACCCGGTCGCGCCGGTAGGCGCGGCGTGTCATGACCCGGGCATGCCACAGGGTGGCGCACGGACGGCCGCGGAAAACGTTTTCGGGAAAACGCCGGATTCCCTGCTGACATCGCGGCCCGTCTTGGCCTAACGTGGCGGGGTTCGGGAACCCGTCCCGCCTCGCCATGTACCTCAACATTATCCAGATCGCCGAGTCATTCGGTGTCGCGGAGGAAGTCGTGGAGCGCTGGGTCCGCGACGAAGGGCTTCCCTTCACGCCGGATCGCGACCGGATGCTCTTCGATCGCACGCAGGTCGCCAACTGGGCGGCCGGCCGCGGGTTGGCGGCGCAGGCTGGTTTCCTGGCGCCGACCGCCTCGAGCGTCGCTGCCGGCGGCGGGGTGGGGGCGTTGCTGCGGGCCGGCGGAATCTGGCGCGATGTGGCGGCGGCGGATGTCCTGGCGATTTGCGAGAAGGTCGTCGCGGCGCTACCCGGAGCCACGCCGCCGATCCGCGCGCTGCTCGCCCAGCGGTTGCGTGCGCCCGACGGCCTGGTCGTCGCGCCGGTGGGCGGTGGTTTCGCGCTGCCGCACCCGAGCAGCCGCATCGCGCTCGGCCGCGATTCCGGCACCGTGGCGTTGTTGCTCCTGAAGGAGCCGCTGCCGCTGGCCGAGCCTCCGCCGGACGGGGTGCCGGTCACCCGGCTGCTGTTCTTCATCGCGCCTTCGCCGCGTGCGCACCTGGATCTGCTCGGCCGGCTGAGCCGTCTGCTCTCCCGCGGGCTCGTGCGGGAGTTGGTGGTGCAGGGTGCGCCCGATGAGGAGATCTGCAAAGCCGTCGCCGCGGCCGAGAGCGCGGCGGGCTCGCCGGTGCGGGAGACGGCGCGGTGATCGTCCCCTGGCTGCTTTCGGCCGCCGCGCTGGGCCTGCTGGCCGGCATGGCATTTGGACCGCACCGGCCGCGTGTTTGGCTGGTTGCGACACTGGGCGGCGCGGGGGCGCTGCTCGCGGCGGCGTTGGTGGTGCTGCTGGGCTGTGCGCCCCTCTGGGATTGGCGCGGGACAATCATGCTGGGCGGGGAGCGGCCGCATCTGCGGCTCGATGCGCTGGCGGCGGTCTTCCTGGCGCTGCTGGCGGTCGTCGGCGCGGGCGGGGCGGCCTATTCCCGGGAGTATTGGAGCGACCACCATTATCCCCGGTCGGCGGCCCGCGGACGGTTCTGGTGGAGCCTGCTCATCGCGATGATGGCGCTGGTGCTCTTGGCGGCCAACGGCCTGTATTTTCTCCTCGCGTGGGAGCTTTTCACCGTCGCGGGGTTCTCCCTGATTCTGCTCGAGAGCCGCGGGCGCAAGGTGCGCGCGGCGGCGTGGCTCTATCTGGCGGCGTCGCACGTCGGCACGCTGTGCCTGTTCGCCTTCTTTGCGTTGCTCGCGGAACGCACGGGGAGCTGGGAGTTGGGGCCGCAACTTCGCGGGGTGGCGGGGCTCGCACCCTTGTTCTGGCTCGTGCTCGGCGGGTTCGGCGTGAAGGCCGGGGTGTTTCCGCTGCATGTCTGGCTGCCCTCGGCGCACGCGAACGCCCCGAGCCATGTGTCGGCGATCCTCTCGGGTGTGGCGATCAAGATGGGAGTCTACGGGATCGTGCGTTTCAGCGGCTGGCTGCCGCTGCCGCCGCAGGCGGGGTGGGTCGTGATCGGGCTCGGTGCGATCGGCGCGTTGTTCGGCATCGCCTTCGCCTTCGCGCAGAACGATCTGAAACGGCTGCTGGCCTACTGCTCAGTGGAAAACGTCGGCGTGATTCTGGTCGGGCTGGGTGCCGCGATGCTGGGCGAGAGCCACGGGAACGCGGCGTGGGGCCGCGTCGCGTTGATCGGCGCGTTGTTGCATGTGTGGAACCACGGGCTGTTCAAGGCGCTGCTGTTCTTCGGGGCGGGGTCGGTGCTGCATGCGACGGGCACGCGCGACATCAGCCGGCTGGGCGGGCTCTGGACGCGCATGCCGTGGACGGCGGCGCTCTTCGGCCTCGGCGCGATGGCGGTCTCGAGTTTGCCGCCGCTCAACGGCTTCACGAGCGAATGGTTGATCTATCTCGGGCTCTTCGACGCCGGGGTCGGACACGGTCCGGCGGCTTGGGCGGTGATGCCCGCGACGATCCTGCTGGGCATGGCCGGCGCGTTGGCGCTGGCGAGTTTCGCGAAGGCCGGTGCGCTGGTCTTCGGCGGCGCCCCGCGCACCAAACGGGTGGCGCAGGCCGAGGAGGCGGGCGCCTGGATGCTCGGGCCGATGCTGGTCTTCGCCGGCGCGTGCGTCGCGATCGGCCTGGCGCCGGCGACGCTCTGGCCGCTGCTCGGGCGCGCTGCGGCGGTGTGGAATCCCGCCTGGACGCCTGGCGGGGAGACAGCGCCGGGCTCGCTCTCGGCGTTGGGCGCGGCGCATGCGACGGTGGCCCTGCTCGCGCTCGGCGCGGCGGCGATGCTCTGGCGTCGCTCGCGACACAACGGCTTCCGGCGCGGCCCGACCTGGGATTGTGGGTACGCAGCTCCGACCGGCCGCATGCAATACACCGGCGGGTCGTTCGCCGGGATCGTCGCGGGGTGGTTCTTCTGGCTGCTGCGGATCGAGCGCACGGTGCAGCGCCCGCGCGGTCCGTTGCCGCAGGCGGCGCGGCGGGTGGAGCACGTGCCCGAGACGGTGCTGGAGAAGCTGATCGCGCCGGCGGGGGCGGGCGTGTTGCGCGTCTCGACGGCGGTGCGCCGGCTCCAGCACGGGCGCCTGCAGTACTACATACTCTACTTGGTGGCCGGGCTCGCCGCGCTCACGGCGCTGGTGTTGGCGGGAGGTGCGCGATGAGCGATCGGCGCCGCCGCGATGCCCGCGAGACCGCCCGCGCCGGCGGTGAAATCTTGGGAAGGAAACTCCGATGCTGATAACGCTCCTCGATGTCGTGCTCCGCCTGGCGCTATGGCTGCTCCTCGCGCCGTTGCTGCCGGGCGTCATCAACAAGGTGAAGGCGTGGGTCGCCGGGCGCCGGGGCCCGCCGGTCCTCCAGCTCTACTACGACCTCGCGCGCCTCTGGAGGAAGGGCGTGGTGTTGAGCACGCTCGCCTCGCCGGGGTTTGTCGCGGCGCCGGCGGTCGGCTGGGTGGCGGTGGTGGCCGCGGCGCTGTTGCTGCCGCTCGGACCCTTCGCGGCCGCGGTGAGTTTCCGTGGCGACCTGCTTCTATTGATCTACCTGCTGGCGCTCGCGCGTTTCTGCACGGTGTGGGCCGCACTCGAGACCGGCTCGGCCTTCGAGGGCATGGGCTCGGTGCGTGAGGTGAGCTATGCCGTGCTCACAGAGGCGGCGATCCTCGCGGCGGTGCTCTCGCTGTGTGTGCACACCGGAGGGCTCTCGCTGACGACGATCCTCGCGCCCTCGGCGGGGGCCGGCGCGGTGCTGCTCGGGGCCGGCTTGTTCACGGTGCTGCTGGCGGAGAACTGCCGCGTGCCCTTCGACGATCCGACCACGCATCTCGAGCTCACGATGATCCACGAGGCGATGATCCTCGACCATAGCGGGCCGCCGCTCGCCGCGATCCTCCACGGCGCATCGGTGAAGCTGCTGCTGTTCTCGGTCCTCCTGGTGCAGGCCGTGCTGCCCCTGAACGCCCTGTCGCCGTTGCCGGCCGCGGCCGCGTTTGCGGGTGGCGTGCTGGCGACGACGGTCGGTGTCGGTCTGGTGGAGTCGCTGCTGGCGCGGTTCGCGTTCCGGCAGGTGCCGTTCCTGCTGACCCTCGCGTTCGTCCTGTGCCTGTTTGCGTTGCTCCTCGCGTGGAAGGGCGGTGCCGCATGAATGGAAACCTGAACCTCCTGATCGGGCTGGCCATGGGGCTGAACCTCCTTGCGCTGGGCAGCAGCCGCATGCCCACGCTGATCCGCGCGATGTCCGTGCAGGGTGTCGTGCTCGGCCTGATGCCGCTGCTGATGGAGCACCTCAGCTGGGCGCACCTCGACTGGCCCGTGCTGCTCATCGCGGTGGCGACGATCACCGTGAAGGGCATCGTGATCCCCCGGCTGCTCAACCGTGCGATGCGGGCGGCCAACATCGACCGCGACATGGAGCCATTGATCGGCTACGTGCCGTCGCTCCTGCTCGGGGCCGGCGGCACGATCGCGGCCATGGCGCTCGCGCGCACGCTGCCGCTGCTGCCGGAGCACGCGGGCTCGCTGCTGGTGCCGGGCGCGCTGGCGTCGGTGTTGACGGGCTTCGTGCTGCTGATCGGCCGCACCAAGGCGATCTCGCAGGTTTGCGGCTACCTGATCCTCGAGAACGGCATCTACCTGTTCGGCCTGCTGCTCATCCACGCCACGCCGCTGCTCGTCGAGGCCGGTATCCTTCTCGATCTTACAG
>JAEZSJ010000094.1 GCA_023443985.1 Verrucomicrobiota bacterium
GTGGCCGCATTGGCCTTTGCGTTCGCGTTGGCGGCGATGCCGACCGCGCAGGCCGCGGACGAGAACATCGGGCTCAACGTGGCGTCGATCCCCGTGTCGACGAAGCTGACGAAGAGCGATGTCGAACAATCGCTGCAGCATTGTCTCGTCGCTCGCCGTTGGCTGGTTCGCGAGAAAACCGACGGCGAGATCGTCGCTTTCTATTCACGCGGCAACAATGTGTGCACGCTAACGATCCGTTACGATGCCGAGAAGATCGAGATCTTCGCAGTAGGTCAGGCTCGCGGGGGCGGGCTTCCGATGCGTTGGATCGAGCGGCTGAAGCTCGATATCACACAGGACCTGAGCACGCGGCTTGTCACGAAGTGATGGAATGCCTCCCTTGCGCCCAAGCTTCGTCGAAAACGGCGGAGTTTGAGGTCGGTTTGTTGAGAGGCAGTGATCGAGTTCGTACCGGTATACCACTTCTGATTGGGACACCCGTTGAGGTGTTGTTTCCGCGGGCTGAGCTGTTGTCCCCGGTGGGTAGATTCTCTTTAGGGCGTTCCGCCGACTGGCTGCTCGGCGCTGCGTCGATCGCGCTGGGTGACGCGGTCGAGACGCGCACCCGCGAACTCTACGACGTGCTCTTCGCCGCGGCGCGCGGGTGGCAGGTGGCGCGGATCTGGAACTACGTGCCCGCGATCAACGCCCCGACGACGGGCGGGCTCGAGACCTACCGCGCGTTCAGTCGGGGGCGCTCGCTGGCGTTCGAGGCGGAGTTCGGTCCCGGCTTCCGCCAAGCGGTGCCGGCGGCCTCCGCGGTCGGCACCGACTCCGACCAGCTCACCGTCGTCTTCGCGGCCACATCGCGCGTGCCCCGGCATCTCGAAAACCCGCGGCAGGTGCCCGCGTACGAGTATCCCCCGGAACATGGGCCGCGACCGCCGACCTTCGCCCGCGCCACCGTGGTGCCCGCCGGCGGAGGGCGGGGCGATGTGTTCATCTCCGGCACGTCGTCGATCATTGGACACGCGACCGTCGCCCCCGCCACGACCCTGCCGCAGCTCGCCTGCACGCTGGAGAACCTGCGCGGCATCGCCGCGGCCTGCGGCGCCGGGACGGATCTGGCCGCCGGCCGGGCGGCCGCACGGCATTTCAAGGTCTACCTGCGCGCGGCCGCGGATCTCGCCGCGGTGCGGGCGGAGCTCGAGCGCGAACTGTTGCAGCCCGAGGATCGCGTGAGCTACCTTCGGTCCGACATCTGCCGGCGCGAGCTCAACGTGGAGATCGAGGCGACGCTGCTCGGCGCGGTGCTGGGCGCGTGAGGCGGCTGGCGGCCTAGTTGCCGAACAGCGCCACGACGCTCCGGCGGTCGGTCTTCCCTCGTTCGGTGGTCGGCAGCTCGGCGAGCACGAGGATGCGGGCGGGGATCTTCCAGGGCGCGAGGCGCTCGGCGAGCGCGGTGCGTAGCTCGGCGCCGGGCCGGTCGCCCGCCACCGCCGCGGCGAGCGCGTCGGGGCGTTGCGGATGCGCAACCACGCATGCGTTGCGCACGCCCGGGAGGGCGAGCAATGCCCGCTCGACCTCGGCGAGATCGAGCCGGCGGCCGGCGATCTTCACGGTCCGCCCGGCCCGGCCGAGCAACGTGAGCTCGCCCGCAGCATCGAGTTCGCCGCGGTCCGCCGGGGAGAAGCTCCCGGACCCACCCACCGCCGCACTCGTGACGCGGAAGCGGGAACCGCGGCCGAACTGCAGGCGCACGCCCTCAATCGGCGTGCCCACGCTGCGACCGGTGAGCGTCGCCTCGCCGGTGCGGTCGTAACAGATGCCGCCGGTCTCGCTCGCGCCGTAGAAGTTGTGCACGCGCCGGCCGAACTTGGCGGCGAACTCCGCCGCGAGCGCGGGGGACAGCGCCGCGCCGGCGGAGACGACCAGCCGCAGGTTCGCGAGCTGCGCGGGCTCGATCTCGCTGCGGACGAGCGCGCGCAGCAGCGTGGGCACCGCGGGAAACACCGTCGGCCGCCGGAGGGCGATGTCGGCGGCGAGCGCCTGCGGGAGCGGGCTCGCGACGCAGACCAGCGCGGTGCCCTGCGTGAGGAGCGGCATGACGAGGTTGCCGAGGCCATACGAGTGGCCGAGGGGAATCACCGCGAGGTTGCGGTCGTCGGCGCCGATGCCCATCGAGGCGCAGACCTGCCGGCCGTCGGCGAGCATCTGCGCGTGCGTGAACGGCAGCGCCTTCGGCACGCCGGTGCTGCCGCTGGTGAGCTTGAAGAGACAGAGCTCGCCGCTCCGGTGCCGAATCGATCCGGAAAACGGCGACAGCTCACCCGCGTGCCACAACGCGGCGGCCCGGAGCCCGCCGGCCTGCGCGGCGAGCGCGGCGGCGGGCTCGGTCGAATCGGCCGGGACCGGGATCGCACCAGCTTCGAGCAGGCCGAGGAACACGTGGAACCAGGCGGCGCCGTTCGGCTCGGCGAGCAGCACGCGCCGGCCGGCGAGCGCCTGGCCGGCGGCGTGGGTGTGCACCCAGTTCTCCGCCGCGGCGGCGAGCTCCGCGCGCGTCCAGTGGCGGCCGCTGGCGCCGTCGATCACGGCGAGCGCGGCGGGAGCGCGGTGGACGGTTTCCCGCCAGTGGGCGAGGAGGTGGGGCGGCTGCACGGTGCGAGCGTTCCGCGGCCGGCGGGACGGTCGAGGAAAAAGCACGCGCGTCCGCGCGGGCGCTGCTCCCTCGCTCAGGTCTCGCTGCGGCGGTGGAGATCCGGCAGGAACATCGCGACGAGTCCGATCAGCGGAAGGTATGCACAGACGTGGTACACGAACGCGATGCCGGCATGGTCGGCGAGGCGACCGAGCAGCGCGGCGCCGATCGCGGCGATGCCGAACGCGAAGCCGAAGAACAGCCCGGCGACGAGCCCCACCTTGCCCGGCAGCAGTTCCTGCCCGTACACAAGGATTGCCGGAAAGGCCGACGCCAGAATCGCGCCGATGGGGATCGTGAGCACGACGGTCCAGAAGGCGTCGGCGTGCGGCAGCGCGAGCGTGAACGGCGCGACGCCGAGGATCGAGAACCAGATCACGCGCTTGCGCCCGAAGCGGTCGCCCAGCGGTCCGCCGAGGATCGTGCCGGCTGCGACGGCGAAGAGGAAGACGAAGAGCCGCAGCTGGGCCGCGCGCACGGAGTATCCGAACTTTTCGATCAGGAAGAAGGTGTAGTAGCTGCCGATGCTCGCGAGGTAGAAGTGCTTCGAGAAGATGAGCGTGCCGAGCAGCGCGAGCGTCGTCACGACCCGGCGCCGCGGCAACGGCGAGACCGGCGCGGCCCTGGTCGGGCGCGCGCGGCGTACCGCCAGATGGTCGCGGTACCAGCGGCCGAGACGCGCGAGCACGAAGATCCCGAGCAGCGCCAACGGCAGGAACCAGAACACACCCCGCCGCGCCGCGGGCGGCACGATGACCGCGGCGGCGAGCAGCGGGCCGAGCGCGGTGCCGAAGTTGCCGCCGACCTGGAAGAGCGACTGGGCGAACCCGTGGCGTCCGCCCGAGGCGAGCCGGGCCAGCCGCGACGCCTCCGGATGGAACACCGACGAGCCGGTGCCCACGCAGGCGGCGGCGAGCAGCAGCAGGGGGTAGGAGGGCGCCTGCGCGAGCAGGATCAGGCCGAGCAGCGTGACCCCCATCCCGCCCGCGAGCGAGAACGGGCGCGGGTGGCGATCGGTCGCGAAGCCGACGGCCGGCTGCAGGATCGAGGCCGTCGCCTGGAAGGAGAGCGTGAGCAGGCCGATCTGCGTGAAGTTCAGCCCGTATTCCGCCTTGAGCACCGGATAGATCGCCGGCAGCACGGCCTGGATCATGTCGTTGAGCAGATGCGACAGGCTCAACGCGAGCAGCACCGGAAGGACGGTTCCTTCGGCGGTGCTCGACGAGACGGGCGGTGCGGCGACAGCGGTGTGCTCCATGCCCGTTGTTACGGTTCGCCGCACCGGCTTTTCAACTGGCAAACAGCGCGGCCGCAGGCGTGGTCGGTCGGCGCGCACGGCTGGAAGCTTGCGCCGGTGTGCGGCGCCAGCTGCACTCTCGCGACCGCCGCAGGCGCGCTCCCATGTGCGCTGCGTCGACAACCATGCTGCGCCTCAACGATGTCCGCTACCGCTATCGCGCCGACGCCCCGTGGGCGGTCGACGGCGTGTCGTTGGCGCTCGGTCGCGGCGAAGTGCTCGGGCTGCTCGGGCCCAACGGCGCGGGCAAGTCGACCTTGACGGCACTTGTCGCCGGATTGCGGCGACCGCAGGCCGGCGCGATCGAGCTGGCCGGGCCGGCGGCGGCGCGCGGCGGCTTCGCGCTGGTGCCGCAGGA
>JAEZSJ010000131.1 GCA_023443985.1 Verrucomicrobiota bacterium
TTTCCACGGAGTCCGGCGCCACGGAGACCCTCGCGGCCGCACCCGCCGGCCGGACCCGCGGGTCGCGCGAGGGCGAACGCCTCCGCGCGGAGCTCTCGACGCTGCAGCAGTCGTACGACTCGCTCGAGGTGGAACGCCGGGCGCTCGCGGCGCGGCTCGGCCAAATGGTGCGCTCCGCCGGCAGCGGCATCGTGGCGATGGAGCTGGTCGACCCGGAGCGCTTCGCCCGGGGCGAGCGGCGCGGCCTGGTGGCGCTGTTGCAGTCGCTCAGTTCGGATCCGCTCGACGGCCCGGTCGTGGTCGGCCGCGACGGCATGTCGGTCGCCGCGGTGGGCGTGATCGCCACGACCAGGAGCACCGAAGGGGGCGGCCCCGCGCTCGCCACCACGCCGCCCTCCGCGTGGTCGGTCTTCGACGCGGCGCAACACGAAGGACTCGTGAACCTCTTCAACCTTCCCGAGGTGGCCGACGACGAGCTGCTCGCACTGTGGGTGAAATCTGGCGACGAAGACGGTTTCCGCCTCGTCGGCGAGCTGCCCTCGACGCTCTATGGCGGCTCGGGCACGGTCTTCGTGACGCTCTCGCCGGACACCGCGCCGCCCGCGGAGGTGCTGGTGAGCCGCGAGAGACGCGGCCAGCCCACCGAGGTGCCCGGAGGCGCGACCGTACTGCGCGGTCCATGACGCGATTCCGCGGCGCGGCCGAGCGCGGGCAGAGGTGGCCGGTGCCGAGGCTGACCCAGCCGCAGTTGGCCGAGTAGGCGAAGGTCGGCGGGGTTTCCTGCGTGAGGTCGGGCAGCGCCACGGCGAACAGACCCAAGGCGGAGAGCAGGGACGCGGGGAGATGCTTCATGGGTGGGGCGGGGCGGCGGAGCCGGCGCGGCGGAGCAGTGGTGAGATGTCGCGTACCAAACCGCGTCCGCCTCGCGGGCTGTGCTCTTGTGCGCGGGCACTGTTTCCCCACGCTTGTTGGCATGTCGCCCGCCGCCGCCACCCTCGTCGCCGACCTGAAACGCGCCAACGTGCTCGCCTCCGTGGGCGCGCTGCTGGGCTGGGACGAACAGGTGTTCCTGCCGCCCGCCGCCGCGGACCGCCGCGCGGAGCAAGCCGCGCTGCTCGCCGAGTTGCACCACCGCGAGGCGACGAATCCGCGCCTCGGCGAGGCGCTGGCCGCGCTCGAGGCGCTCGGCGAGACCGCGAGCGACGAGGAGAAGGTCCTGCGGCACCACGCGCGCAAGGACTACGACCGGCTCACGAAACTCCCGCCGGAGTTCGTCGCCGAGAAGGCGCGGCTCGACAGCGAGTCGTACCACGCGTGGGCCGCGGCGCGGGCGGACCGCGATTTCGCGAAGTTTGCGCCGTTCCTCCAGCGGCAGCTCGAGCTCGCGCGCCGCGAGGCGGAGCTCCTCGGCCGGCCCGACGCCTACGACCACGCGCTCGACAAGCACGACCCGGGGATGACGGCCGCGCGCCTCACCGCGCTCTTCGCGGAGCTGAAGCGCGACCTCGTGCCGCTCGCGCGGCGGATCGTGGATTCGCCGGTGAAGGCGCCGCGGGGGCTGTTGCACGGTTTCCCGGTGGAGCTGCAGCGCGAGTTTCTCCAGGAAGTCACGACGGCCCTCGGCTTCGACTTCGCCCGCGGCCGCATCGATGTGTCGCTGCATCCGTTCTGCTCCGGCGACGGGTTCGATGTGCGCATGACGACGCGTTTCGACGCCGACAACCCGCTCGATTCGCTCTTCAGCGCGATCCACGAGACCGGCCACGGACTCTACGAGCAGGGGTTGCCGCGCGAGTGGATCGGCACGCCGCTGGGCGAGGCCGTCGGCATGGGCATCCACGAGTCGCAGAGCCGGCTGTGGGAGAACCAGGTCGCGCGCAGCCGGGCGTTCTGGCGGCACTGGGAGCCGCGGTTCCGGGCGAAGTTCGCCCCGCGGCTCGACGGCGTGTCCTCCGACGCGCTCCATCGCGCGATCAACGAAGTGGCGCCCACGCTCATCCGCGTCGATTCCGACGAGGTCACGTACAACCTGCACATCATCCTCCGCTTCGAGATCGAACAGCGGCTCTTCCGCGGCGAACTCGCGGTCGCGGACCTGCCGGCGGCGTGGAACGCACTCGCGCAGGAACTGCTCGGGCTCACCCCCGCGCATGACGGCGAGGGGTGCCTGCAGGACGTGCACTGGTCGGCCGGTGCGTTCGGGTATTTCCCGAGCTACTGCTTGGGCAACATGATCGCGGCGCAGCTCTGGTACGCGGCGCAGGCGGCGTTGCCGGGGCTGGAGGAGGATCTCGCGGCGGGGCGGTTCGGGCGGCTGCTCGGCTGGCTGCGCGCGCAGATCCACGTGCGTGGCCGGCGGCTCGAGACCGAGGAGCTGGTGCGCGCGGTCACCGGCGAGGGCCTCTCGCCGCGCCACCTTGTGCGCTATCTCGGCGAGCGTTACCTGCCGCTGTACGAGCCCTGATGAAGACGAGAGACGAGCGTCGAGAGTCGAGCGCCGGACGGGCGGTACGCTGCCGGGCGACCGATCGTGGGGCGACATGGCGGCGGGGATCGCGCCCTCGTCGCTCGACACTCAACCTTCTGCTCCTGCGGCCACGCCGCCGCGCAACCGCGGCGTTGAACGGATCGTCTCCGTCCGCGTCTCTCCTCTCGTCCCCTCCCACCTCCGCGCATGAATTATCGCCCCTTTGGCAAAACCGGTTTCGACGTCTCTGAGATCAGCTTCGGCGCCTGGGCGCTGGGCGGCGGTTGGGGCCCGCAATCGGACGATGATTCCGTCCGCGCGCTGCACCGCGCGATCGACCTCGGCGTGAACCTGATCGACACGGCCGCCGGCTACGGCAACGGGCGTAGCGAGAAGGTGATCGCGACCGTGCTGAAGGAGCGCCGGGAGAACGTGTTCGTCGCGACAAAGACGCCGCCGGCACCCGGCATCTGGCCGCCGTCGCCGTACTGCCGCGCCTCCGAACGCTACGGCGAGGCCTACCTGCGGGCCAACGTCGAGGAGCGGCTCAAGTGTCTGGGCACCGACCGGCTCGACCTGCTCCAGCTGCACACCTGGACGCGCGCGTGGAACCGCGACCCCTCGCCGCTCGCCGTGCTGCGGCAGCTGCGCACGGAGGGGAAGCTGCAGTACATCGGCGTCTCCACGCCGGAACACGACCAGAACAGCGTGCTCGACCTGATCCGCGGCGGCTGGGTCGACGTGGTGCAGGTGATCTACAACATCTTCGAGCAGGAGCCGGCCGCGGAGCTGCTCGGCGCCGCGCGCGACCACGGCGTGGCGGTGATCGTGCGCGTGCCGTTCGACGAGGGCTCGTTGACGGGAAAGTTCACCGACAAGACCACCTTCGCCGACGGCGACTTTCGGCGGCACTACTTCTCCGGCGACCGCCTGGTCCGCACCGTGCGGCGCGTCGACGCCGTGCGGCAGTCGCTCGAGGGCAGCGGGCTCACGTTGCCGCAGGCGTCGTTGAAGTTCGCCCTCGCACACCCGGCGGTGAGCACGGTGATCCCCGGCATGCGCAACACCGACCAAGTGAACCTGAACTGCGCCGCCGCGTCCCTGCCGCCGATGACCCCCGAGCTCGTCGAGAAGCTCCGGCCCCACAACTGGCGCCGCGGCATCTGGTACAGCGGGAAGCAGTGACGTCGCCGGCCCGACTCCGGAAGGCGCATCAGTGGATGTGCGCAGCTGTGCAACCTCGTTGCCAACCGCGCGGAGGCGGAGAACACAGAGGCGAGGACGGCGCGCTGCGCCGACAGGGAAGGCGCCGGAAGCCGGAGGACGCAAATCCGTGTCGCGGTCGGACAGAAATTTGCGTCCTCGGCTCGCGCCGATAGACGCGGGCCCGCCGGCATCCCCCGTAGCTGAACGGCGCAGCCGTCAGACGCCGAGGACGACGTGCTCGTCGAGCTGGGGCGAGAGGTACTGGTGGCGAAACGCTCACGCGTTCCGCTACGGACTGAGCTCGCGCGCGCGACAGGTGGTCTGGCCTCAGCTGACTTCCTGGAACTTGGAGCTCGTGGAGGCGGGCGTAGAGGCCGGCGCGGGCGAGGAGCTCGGCATGGGTGCCGCTCTCGGCGAGGCGGCCCTGCTCCATCACGAGGATCATATCCGCCTTCTGGATCGTGGAGAGACGATGCGCGATCACGAAGGTCGTGCGACCGTGCATGAGCCGCTCCATCGCCTGTTGGATGAGACGCTCGGAGGCGCTGGCCGGGGCGTTGGCGCTCGATCTGCGGAGGACGTTGCAGGCGAGCTACGGTTTTGCACGCGAAACGGTTCTCACCACGCGGGTCGACTTTGCCACCGCCGGCATCGGACCCGAGAGGCAGGCGGCGGTGCTGGAGCGGCTGCGGGCCGCGGCCCTCGAGCTGCCGCAGGTGCAGTCGGTCGGCTTCGCCGCCGGCGGGCCGTTGAGCGGCAGCCAATCGCGGAGCCGGATCTACTTCCGGGGAGCGGGTGCGCAGGCCTTTACGGAAGGCACGCAGCACGAGAGCGTGGATCCGGACTATTTCGCAACGATCGGGACGCCGCTGCTGCGCGGCCGGGCGTTCCTTCCCACGGATACGGCCGCGCATCCGCGGGTGGCGGTGCTCAGCCAGAGTCTG
The DNA here is from genome assembly GCA_023443985.1 of Verrucomicrobiota bacterium. Classification (GTDB taxonomy): domain Bacteria; phylum Verrucomicrobiota; class Verrucomicrobiia; order Opitutales; family Opitutaceae; genus CAJCBL01. Next base: position 4,618 of record JAEZSJ010000131.1, read on the forward strand.
GCGCGGGCGGCATTCGGCGAGGCGGATCCGATCGGACGTCGCTTCGGTTTCGGTCCCGAAGCGGATGCGGAAGATTGGGAGATCGTCGGCGTGATGGCCGATGCCCGCGTCAACTCGGTGCACGAACCAGCGCCGGCGCTGTTCTACACGCCCCTGGCGCGCAATGGCGGAACGAGGCCCGCTATCTCGCGGTGCGGATCGCGGGCGATCCGACGTTGGTGCGGAAGGCGCTCGCGATGAAGATCGCCGCGGCCGAGCCGACGCTGCTGTTCTCCGACTGGCTCACGCTCGAGGAGCGGATCGAGCGCGGCGTGCGCAACGACATGGCGACGGTGCGGCTCACCGCGGGCTTCGGCCTGCTGGCGACCGTGCTGGCCGGGATCGGAGTCTTCGGCGCGCTCGGTTATCTGGTCACGACGCGCTCGCATGCGATCGCGGTCCGCCTGGCGGTCGGCGCCCAACCGGGAGTGGTGTGGCGCGGTGTCGTGCGCGAGGCGCTGAAGCTCGGTATGCTCGGCGCAGGCATCGGCGGCGTGGTGGCTTGGCTGCTGCCGCAGTGGCTCGGCTCGTGGTTGCTGGCGGAGTTGCGGCTCGACTGGTTTGCGGTCGGCTGCGCGGTGGTCGTGGGAGTGCTGGCAGCGGTGCTCGGCGGTCTGCGCCCGGCGCGGCGGGCGGCGCGCATCGATCCGCTCGTGTTGCTCAAGTCGGAGTGATCGGCTGCGCGGCTCCGGGTCAGGGCGCGTGTCGGGCTGATGAGGCGGAGGTGCGGGAGGCCCGTTTCCTGGCGCCGCGGGCCGAGGAAGGAGTCCCGAAGCCGATCTTGCGCCGGTGACGCGGGCCGTCGGGCGCGGTGAGCCGGCGGAGCGCCTCGATCACGGCGGCGATCTGTTCGTCGTGCGCGCCCACCCGCGCCTCGATCTCGGCCAGCTTCGCCGCGATGGCCTTGTGGTTCACCACCAACTGCCGGAGACGGATGAAGGCGCGGACGACATGCACGCTCATTTCCGCCGCGGCCACGCTGTTGAGCACGTTCGCCGCCTGGATGGCGCCGTGTTCGGTGAAGGCGTAGGGGAGGAAACGGGGATCACGGTGATTCTGGGTTGGTGAACCGGTCGCATTTTGCGACCGGTTGCCGCCAAACCCAACCTGACTTGAGGTCGCAGATTGCGACCTCAAGTTCGCCACCTCATCCAAATTCAACTGGAAGCAGAAATCCTCCGGGAACTTCCGCGCGTTGCGCTTCACCTGCTCGTTGAGGCGTTTCGTCGGCACGCCGTAGAGACGGGCGAGGTCGGCATCGAGGATCACGCGCACACCGCGCAGCACCGGGATGCAGGATTGGATCGGCTCCAGAGGAACAAGCTCGGCGTCGGGCATGGGCGGGGTGGTCGCAGAATGCGACCAGTTCGGGCGGCGTATGGTGGGGAGCGCCGTCAACCTGATTGTTCCGCGGAATGGTGACAGGCCGAAGTCGGAACGCTCGCGCGTACCTCCGTGGAGCTTCTCTTTCCGGGCTTCCTGCATCTCAGGGTTCTGTCTCGAAGGGCGAAACGCTCACGCGTTCCGCTACAGATCCGACAGTCGTTCCTGAGTTCGTGAGCTCCAGATTATCAGGACAAGGCAGTTCTCGACGCGGCAGGCTACCGGGGGGCGAAACGCTCACGCGTTCCGCTACGGACTGAGCTCTCGCGCGCGACAGGTGGTCTGGCCTCAGCTGATTTCCTGGAACTGGAGCTCGTGGAGACGGGCGTAGAGGCCGGCGCGGGCGAGGAGCTCGGCATGGGTGCCGCTCTCGGCGAGGCGGCCCTGCTCCATCACGAGGATCATATCCGCCTTCTGGATCGTGGAAAGACGATGCGCGATCACGAAGGTCGTGCGACCGTGCATGAGCCGCTCCATCGCCTGCTGGATGAGCCGCTCCGAGGCGGTGTCGAGGGCGCTGGTCGCCTCGTCGAAGATGAGGATGCGCGGGTCCTTCAGGATCGCGCGGGCGATGGCGATGCGCTGGCGCTGGCCGCCGGAGAGTTTCACGCCGCGTTCGCCGACGGTGCTTGCGTAGCCGTCGGGCAGGGCGGCGATGAAGTCGTGGGCGTTGGCGGCCTTCGCGGCCTCGACGATCTGTTCGCGGGTGGCCTCGGGCCGGCCGTACTTGAGGTTCTCCTCGAGCGTGCCGGAGAAGAGGATGTTCTCCTGGAGCACGATGCCGATCTGCTGGCGGAGCGAGGCGGCCGTGACGCCGCGGATGTCGTGACCGTCGATCGCGATCGCACCGGAGGCGGGGTCGTAGAAACGCGCGAGGAGGTTTACCAACGTGCTCTTGCCGGAACCGCTCGGGCCGACGATGGCGACGAGTTTGCCGGCGGCGGCGGTGAAGGAGACATTGGTGAGCGTGCGCGGGCGGCCGGCGCCGGGCGGCTCCTTGTCGTAGTCGAAGCAGACGTCGCGGAACTCGACGTCGCCCCGGACGGGGGGCAGCGGCCCGGCGGCGGGCGCATCGGCAACCTCGGGCCGGGTGTCGAGCAGGCCGAAGATGTTCTCCAGCGAGGTGGTGGCACGTTGGAAGACGAGGTTGAGGTCGGCGAAGCGGACGATGGGTGGGAAGATGAACGCGATGTAGCCGTAGAACGCGACGAGCGTGCCGACCTCCATCTGGCCGGCGTAGACGAGCCAGCCGCCGTAGCCGAGCACGACGAGCGTGCCGAGCGAGCCGAGCAGGTCGGCGATGATGCCCATCTTGGTGTAGCGGATGACGATCTTGGAGTAGTTGTGGTAGTCGGCGTTGATGCCCGCGGAGAAGGCGGCGATTTCGTCCTGCTCGCGGGTGAAGGACTTCACCACGCGCGCGGCGGCGACTTTCTCGTGGAGGAAGCCGACCACGTGGTCCCAGTTCTGCCGATGCACGCGGCTCTCCTCGCGCATCTGGCGGCGTTGGTGGAAATGGTTGACGAGAAACAGCGGCAGCACGGCGGCGATGCCCAGCGCGAGGCGCCACTCGACGACGAAGAGAAAGCCGAGCACGCCGAGCAGCGTGATGGCGTCGGAGACGACGGTAATGAGGAAGTTGTTGGTGAGGGCGTAGACCTCGTTCGTGTCCTGCGAGATGCGCGAGGCGGTGCGGCCGGTCTGGTGGGCGTCGAAGTAGCGCAGCGAGAGCGTCTGCAGGTGGGCGAAAAGTTGGATACGCACGTCGCACACGAGGCGCATGGCGGCGCGTTGGAGCACGCGGTTGCGCACGAAGGTGATCCACGCGCGCAGGACGAAGATGGCGGTGAAGGCGACGAGCAGCCAGCCGAGCAGGCGCAGGTCGCGATGCGGCAGGGCGTCGTCGATGAGGAGCTTGAAGATCCAGGGCGCGGGCAGGGTGAGCGCGGTCGCGACGAGGATGAGGGCGATGCCGAGGAGGATCTGTCCGCGTTGGGGGCGGGCGAGCGTGAGGAAGCGGCGGAAGGTGTGCTGCGGCATGGTGGGAGCTCCGCGGCGAAACGTTGGCTGCGGGCGGGGGTCGGAAAAACAAATGCCGCCCGGAGGCGGGCGGCCGGTCCGCACGGTGGCGGGAGTAATGAATCGGGCGGGTGGGGAACGCGCGAAGGAAGAGCGTGGACGGGGAAGTACGGAAGGGCGAACTGTGGAAATCAGGGAATCAGGAACGGAAGGAGGAAGGCGGAGGGGAGCTATCTGGAACTCAGAAAATCAGGAAACGGAAGGCGGACCACGGTGGGCACGGAGAGGCGGAGGAGGCCACGGGGGCGGAATG
>JAEZSJ010000197.1 GCA_023443985.1 Verrucomicrobiota bacterium
GCCTTGATGCGCTCCTCGAACTGGCCGCGGTACTTGGTGCCGGCGACCATGAGGGCGAGGTCGAGGGTGATGACCTTCTTGTCCATCAGGATCTCGGGGACGATGCCGCCGGCGATCTCCTGCGCGAGGCCCTCGACGATGGCGGTCTTGCCGACGCCGGCCTCGCCGATGAGCACCGGGTTGTTCTTGGTGCGGCGGCAGAGGATCTGGATGACGCGGCGGATCTCGTTCTTGCGGCCGATGACCGGGTCGAGCTCGCCCTTGCGCGCGAGTTCGGTGAGGTCGCGGCCGAACGCCTTGAGGGCGGGGGTCTTGAGCTCCTTCTTCTCGCCCGGACCGCCGGCGGTCTCGCCACCGGAACGAGGCGACGACATCGCCTCGTCGCCCGCGCCCGGAGCGGCGCCACCCGAGGCGGCGGAGGCGCCCTCGGCGGAGAACTGCGGATCGAGCTCCTTGAGGATCTCGTTGCGGGTGCGTTCGATGTCGATCTCGAGCGACTTGAGCACGCGGGCGGCGACTCCTTCGCCCTCGCGGAGCAGACCGAGCAGGATGTGCTCCGTGCCCACATACGAATGATTGAGGGCCTTCGCCTCCTTGCCGGCAAGCGCGAGCACCTTCTTCACTCGCGGCGTGTACGGGATGCTGCCGCCGGACTTGCCCTCCTGGCCCACGCCGACCTGTTTCTCGACGGCGCCGCGGACGGTCTCGAGATCGAGCCCCATCTTCTGGAGCACACTCACGGCGACGCCTTGGCCGAGCTTGATCAGGCCGAGCAGGAGGTGCTCGGTACCGACGTAGTTGTGGTTGAAGCGGTCGGCCTCCTTGCGGGCCAGCGAGAGGACCTGCTGGGCGCGTGGAGTGAAGTTGTTCATCGGTTCCATGAGGGCGGAAAGATTGGTGGCGGCGGGTGCGGTTAGTTGGAGCTCTCGGGCGGCGGGGCGCTGTGGTTGAACTCCGGACGCGGGAAGTCGGCGAGCGCCTGCCGCAACAGCTCGGCGCGCAGGATGTCGCGCTGGGTGGGATCGGCCTCGGTGTCGGTGGCGCGCTGGATGTGGGCCGGTTGGCTCAGGATGAGCAGGCGGTTGGTGGTGACACGGCGGTCCTCGGGGAAGCCGCCGAGATCGATGCCCAGACGCAGGAGCGAGAGGAGGTTGAGCGCCTCGGCGGAGGTGACGAGCCGGGCGTTCTGCAGGAGGCCGTAGGCGCGGCCGATCTTGTCGAACAGCTTCACCGGCTCGGCCTCGAGGAGCTTCTCGCGGGCGTTCATCTCCTGCCGGAAGATCGTGGTGAGAACATTGTGGAGACGCTCGATGATCGCCTCCTCGGTCTCGCCGAGCGTGGTCTGGTTGGAGATCTGGAAGATGCTGCCGGAGGCGTCGGTGCCCTCGCCGTGGAGCCCGCGGACGACGAGTCCGAGCTGGTTGAGGGCGCGCACGATCTTGTCCATCTGCCCGGTGATCACGAGCGCGGGCAGGTGCATCATCGCGCTGGCCCGCAGGCCGGTGCCGAGGTTGGTCGGGCAGGCGGTGAGGTAGCCGAGCTCGGTGTCGAAGGCGTAGTCGAGCTTCTCCTCGAGCGCGGAGTCGACGCCGTTCATGGTCTTCCAGACGCGTTTGAGCTGGAAGCCCGGCTTGATGACCTGCATGCGGAGGTGGTCCTCCTCGTTCACCATGATCGAGCAGGTGCAGTCGCGGCTGATGACCACGCCGCTGCCGGCCTTGGAGGCCGAGAGCTCGCGGCTGATGAGGTGGCGCTCGACGAGGAGTTGTTTCTCCTGGTCGGAAAGCTCCTCCATCGTGAACGCCGTGCCCTTCTTCATCTGCGGCAACCCGCGCACGGCATCGGTGCACTCCGCCAAGATGTCGCTGCGTTGCGCCTCCTTGGCCCAGCCGGTGAACGGGAAACGGCTCAGGTTGCGCGCCAGCCGCACGCGAGTCATGAGCACGATCGGGCCCGTCCCGAGGATGGACTCCCCGGAGCCGGCGCAGGAATCGAGCACGGCCGCGATGCGGGCCTCGGTGTCGGCGCTACGCCCCTGGGGTGGCTTGTTTGATTTGGCGAATTTCATCGCGGAAACGGGCGGCGTCTTCGTAGCGCTCGGTTTTGATGGCGAGATCGAGCTCCATCTCGAGCTTCGTCAGGCGTTCGTAGATGGATCGGCGGTCGAGGGCATGACGCGGCACCTTGCCGACGTGTGCCGGACCTTTGTGCATACCGCCGAGCATGGGCAAGAGGATCGGGCGGAAGGTCTTGTAGCAGTCGGGACAGCCGAACCGACCCACTTTCTTGAAGTCCTGTTGGGTGAAGCCGCAGGCGGGGCAGACGAGACCGCCCTCGGTCTCGGTGCCTTCGGTGTTGAGGGCGCCCTTGATCAGCAGGTCGGCCAAGGAGAACCCGGCCGGGTCAGTCACGCCCTTCGCCTTCGCGCACTCCTCGCACAGGTCCACCTTCTGGATCTTGTTGTTGATGATCTGCGTAAGGTGAACCGTCGCGGGCTTGCCGCAGAGGCTGCACTTTATCGGGTTGGCCATCGGAAATTCGTGTGTGGGTTTATCGACCGCTCAGCTTCGTACCTGAGACATCAGTGGTATCTACTGGTGCCTCTTCGCAAGGAACATGCCAGTTGGCGGGCATGGCGCAAGCGCTGCACCCCAGACCGCCCCGGGGCGGGCGCGACGCACGACCAAGCTGCGCGACAGATCAGATCCGGGTGCCCTCGACGGTCACCCGACGGCGGAAGGTCTCGATGAACTTCGCGGTGACCGGGCCCGGTTCGCCGGTGCCGATCTCGCGCCCATCGAGCTTCACCACCGGGACGACCTCCGCGGCCGAGCCGGTCAGGAACATCTCGTCGGCGATCCAGAAGTCGTAGCGGGTCATGTCCATCTCGCGCACCGGCACCTTCAACTCGGCGGCGATGTCGATCACCGCATCGCGGGTGATGCCGCGCAGCGCCCCGCTGGAGGCCTTCGGCGTGAGCAACTCGCCGCGGAACAGGGCGAAGATGTTGTCGCCGGTGCATTCGGCCACGTAGCCCTCGTCGTTGAGCAGGATCGCCTCCTGATAGCCGACGTTCTCGGCCTCAAGCTTGGCCATGATGTTGTTGAGATAGTTCAACGATTTCACGGCCGGCGGCAGCGCGGCGGAGTTCATTCGGCGGGTCGGCACGGTGATGAGATCGAGCCCCTTCGTGTAGACCTCCTCCGGGTAGAGCGCGATCTTGTCGGCGATGATGAAGATCGAGGGCTTCGGGCAACGCTTCGGGGAGAGGCCGAGATTGCCCACACCGCGGGTGACGACGAGGCGGATATAACCGTCCGTCAGGCCGTTCTGCCGACAGGCTTCACAGGTCCACTCGGCGATCTGCGCGCGCGACCACGGAAGCTTCAAAGCGATGGCCTTGGCCGAGTACTCGAGCCGCTCGAGATGCGCCTCGAGGCGGAAAATGTTCTTCGAATAGAGCCGGATACCCTCGAAGACGCCGTCGCCATAGAGAAGGCCGTGGTCGAACACGGAGACCTTGGCCTCGGCGGCGTCGACGAACGAACCATCGAGAAAAATCTTCATGGGGAGCGACGATGGGAGGGGGAAACGCCGTTGTCCAGCAGCGGAATCGGCGGATCCCCGCCCTCCCGCCGGGGAACCGTACATCCGTGGTGGACCCGGTTCCCGTCCGGGCCGGCGAACCGCCGCGCCCACCGCGCGATCCGCCGTGCGCCCCCGGCTGCAGAGGCCGGAATTCCGGCTTCCCCGCAAACATCGATTCGCCTTTTGTGTCCCCCGCATGAACGACACTCCGCTTCGCATCGCCATCGTTGGATATGGCAACATCGGCCGCGCCGCCGTCGAGGCTGTGCAGGCCGCTCGGGACATGGAGCTGGCCGGCATCGTCCGCCGCCGCCCCTCGCCGGATCAGACCCAGGCCGACGGACCGGCGGGCCTCACCGTCGTCGACGACGTCGCGAAGCTAGGCAAAGTCGACGTCGCCCTGCTCTGCGGCCCCACCCGCTCCATCCCCGAGACCGCGCCCGCCTACCTGCGCCGCGGCATCCACACCGTGGATAGCTTCGACATCCACGGCCAGAAACTCTGGGACCTGCGCCGCGGGCTCGACCTCGTCGCCAGGGAACACAAGGCCGTGGCCGTCGTCTCCGCCGGCTGGGATCCGGGCAGCGACTCCATGGTGCGGACGTTGCTGCTCGCCCTCGCGCCGCGCGGCCTCACCTACACCAACTTCGGCCCGGGCATGAGCATGGGCCACTCCGTGTGCGCCAAGTCCAAACCCGGTGTGAAGGACGCGCTCTCGATGACGATCCCCACCGGTACCGGCGTCCACCGGCGCATGGTCTATGTCGAGCTCGAGCCGGGCGCCAACTTCGCCGAGGTCGAACGCGCCATCAAGACGGACGAGTATTTCGCCAATGACGACACGCGCGTCTTCGCCGTTCCGAGCATCGATGCGCTCAAGGATGTCGGCCATGGCGTGGTCATGCAGCGCAAGGGCGTCAGCGGGCAGACCCACAACCAGCTCTTCGAGTTTCGGATGACGATCAACAACCCGGCGCTCACCGCCCAGATCATGGTCTCCTGCGCGCGCGCGGCCGCCCGGCGGCTCGCACCCGGCGCGTACACCATGCCGGAGATCCCGCCGCTCGACCTGCTCCCCGGTTCCCGCGAGGAGCTGATCAAGTCGCTCGTCTGACCCGCGGGCCTCGCCGTCCCGGAGCCGCCCGCCCTGCGGCCTCACCTCCCATCCGGGCCGCGGGGCCGGCGCATGCCGCCAATCACGATTTGGAATACAGCGGCGACACCCACGTGTGCCGCCGCCAAGGCCGCACGGGGAGGCTTCCCCCGCCCCGGCAGCTTCGACTCCACAATTTCGCGACACCGCTTCAGCCTGCCGGCCACGCC